>JBBRUO010000695.1:0-2850 GCA_038247725.1 Gemmatales bacterium | reverse complement strand
GCGGGGGACCGCAGTCACACGGTGAGGGGCACACACGCATGCGGACGATGCGTCGCGGAGGGCTTCCGGGACGGGGGCGACGGCTTGCGCCGGCGGGCGGAAAATGCAGGGCGAAGAAGGTCAACTCGCGTCAGCCGAGGGTGAAGTTCCTGGGGCGGCCCGGTCCTCACGCGACCGGGGGAACAGGATGGTCAGCAAGATCGCCGAGTCCTCGACCCCACGGAGCGAGTGCGGCTCGCCGCCGAGCAGGAAGAGCCAGTGGCCGGCCCTCAGGTCGTGGGTCTGGCCACTGGCGGTGAAGGCGATCCGCCCGTCCAGGCAGAAAACCGTGATCGCGCCCTCGGTCTGATGCTCGGGCAACTCGTGGCCCTTGCGGATCACCATCCGGATGGCCTCGAACGTCTGCTCCTTGACGAGGGGGAACGTCTTCGCGTCGGCGAGCGCCCCGCCCTCGGGCCGGAGGTCGAAGGGCATGCCCGGAAAGGCGTGCTGGGGTGGGTGGGTCGTCGCCATCGGTGTAATCCCCTGGGGTCCGCTATCGCCCGCATCCCGTTCGGAGATGGCCCGATTGTGGCGGGCAAACGCTGTGCCGGCCGCTCGGCCCTTCCCGCGCCTCTTGACGCCAACGCCAACGCCACTGCTCACCTGTGGCCGGGGCGAGCTTGATACGCAGAAATTAACAATGATACGGCCGTCAGGTGCAGCAGATGGTTCGGCTCTGACTCTTGCTTATTAGGCTGACGCACTCCAAATCATACCTACTCGGGAAGTTTGCGATCACTTGGGAATAGCTGCCAGCCTGCTTGGAAATTGCGGCACCGCCAAAATAACTCCGGCAACCCCTCTTGAACGATGGCAGGCAGCGGCTCGATAGCCAGCCGCCGCATCCCTGAGACGACAACGCGGATGTTCGCGTCCTCGTGTGTGAATTCGGAGGCCGCGTCCGGCTCCATAAGGATGTGGACGTTGTCGGCGATGCCTCTGGCCGAAGGCACGACCGCGCACAAGTAGGAATAAGGTGCCGGTTGTTCTATCTTGCCCTCGACCGAAAGACCTGCGGGGTATTTTCTGCCCTCGTGAGGGATCAGTTCGCTGCGCTTGCCTTTGAGGCAGTCGCAACAATGGTGCTTCGGGTTGAAACCACTCACGTTCTTGAGCCAGAGGAATTGGAAGGCGTCGGTCTTCGTGTCGAGTTTGATTGAAGCTTCCGCCATCAGGTTGCCCTCTTCTGCCGAACATGGGATTCTCCAGCCTAATGGCCGAAGACATTTCCGACATGTTACCCGCCGAGTTCGCCGGTTCAAACGAAAAATCCACTTCATTTCCGGAAGCCAGCTCGGTTGGATTATTTGGATATCCGGCGAAATCGTTTGTTACGGGAGAACCGTTGTGCCGCATAGCACTAATACTCCGGCTCAACCGCCCTGGCTGCCTGATCGTCTCCGCGACATCATCCGTCGCCACATCGAGAAGTGGGTTTGCCCGGAACAGTAGAATGGGGGCATCCATCGGCCACGGGAGGGAACGCGAATGCGAGTCATCACGCTGACGGCACGGGCGGGGGCGGACGGGCGACTGCGCATCGACGTGCCGGACGCCGACGCCGGCACCGAGTACGAAGTCGTCCTCACGGCCAAGACCCCTACGCCAGAGGAACGCGGCTGGCCGAAGGGGTACTTCGAGGCCATCGGTAACCTGGACGACACGTTCGAGAGACCGCCACAGCCGCCACTCCGGCCGGTGGACGCATTCGACGTATCGTGACATTCCTTCACCCCCCTCACTTCTTCCAGTAGTCGGGCAGGCTGGGCTTGGTGTCGCGGAGGATTTCCAAGACCGCTTGCCGGTCGGCCTTCGTCAGGTGGGCGAAGTCCTCGGACGTGTCCGCCCCGGTCAGCACCTCCCACAGCCGCAGGTAGACGCGGGCCTTCGCCTCGTCCGGCAGCGCGTCGAACAGCTTCGAGTAGATGACGTAGCTGAGCGGGTACTTGAACATCCGCGTCTTCAGGTCGAACTCGCGGAGCGACCGCTTCTTGGCGTCGAACGGCCCCCGCGCGGCGAACTCGGCGGCGAATCCGGACGTGCCCGCCACCGCGTCGGACAACTTCGCCTCCTCGCTGAACAGCAGGTACTTCACCACCGGCTCGCACGCCCAATGGATGCGCTTGGTGATGCCCTCGTTGCGGGTGCCAACCGGCTCCTTGAACGCCTTGTTCAACTCCGTCTGTTCGTGCAGAGCCAGCCGCGTCTGGAAGTTGGCGCGGGTGAGCCGGTTCTGGGCTTCCCCCTGGTGTTCCAGCACCATCAGCGCGACGATGTCGCTGTGCGGGGTGAGGTAGTTCGCGGCCGTGAAGTACGGCTTCAAGTCGGTGACGTTGTGGCCCTCCGGTTGCTTGTCCCGCGCCCACGACCAGCCGCCGACGATCTGGTTGCCCTGGTGTTCCTGCTTGCCGCTCGTGCCGGTGACGTACCACCCGCCCCACCGATCCGCGAACGGCGTCGAGTGGTCCACCGTCTTGCTACCGCGCGACAGCACCAACTCGCCGCTGCGGTCGGTGGCTAGCGACCGAATTAGGTGGCCGGGGAACCCCTGGTTCCGCGAGGACCCGTGGCAGATCAGGCAGCTTTCCGTCTGGCGGGTGAACGTCGGGCCGCCACTCGGGTCTTGATCCAGGGTGTAGAAAACGGTGCCCAGGTTCGGGTCGGTGGCCGCCACTTCCAACACGTCCCCGCTGCGGCAGAAGCCGATCGACACGTCGTCGGTGAAGTAGAGCGCCCGCGGCGTCTTCGGGCCGATCCGCGACCGCTGCAAGCTGGACTTGGAGAACACCAGCACTTGCGACGACTCCG
>JBBRUO010000694.1:0-2852 GCA_038247725.1 Gemmatales bacterium | reverse complement strand
TACGGTTCCCGGTGGTGCCGGTGCTCCCGGTGCCGCGGTTCGTGGCCGCGCACGCCGTCACCGTCGCTGCCTTGATGGCCCGGCTCGCCCCGCACGACTTCGAGTGGGCGAATCAGCCGGTGATCCCCGTGGCCCTCGCGATGATGATGGATGTGGGCATGCTGGCGGTGCCGTCGGCGGCGCTGTGCAAGCCGACGGACTGGACCGACGAGGACCGCCGGTCGGTCGAGCGCCACCCCCAGGTCGGGGCGGACTTGCTCCGCGAGGTGATGCCGGAACTGGGGCCGCTGGCCGAGGTCGTCGCCGCGCACCACGAGCGGCCGGACGGCACCGGCTACCCGAACGGCAAGACCGGCGACGCCATCCCGACGCTGGCCGCGTTCCTGCAAGTCGCCGACGAGTACGCCGGCCGTCTGACCGACCGCCCGCACCGTCCGGCCCACGACCCCCGCGCCGCCCTGACGGACCTGCTGCTGGCGGCCGAGGAGGGGAAGGCGAACAACGACTTCGTCGAATACCTGCTGAAACTGTCCTTCTACCCGGTGGGCACGGTGGTGGAACTGACCGACGGGCGGGTCGGCGTAGTGGTCTCGACACACCCGAACAAGGTCGGCCTGCGGGCGACGGCACGGCCGGTGGTGTCGGTGATGACCGACACGCGCGGGGTGGTGCTACCGCAGCCGCAGGTGGTGGACCTGGCCGGGTCCGAGTTCGGCGGCGTCGTGCGGGCGATCAGCACCGCCGAGAAGGTGAAGCTCTTCGCCGCCACTCACCCGGACTTGTGCGGGTGAACGAGTGTTCTGATCGCTCCGCGAGCGGTACTCGCTGGCAAGCGGGACTCCCGGCACGCCTTGTGGTTCTTCACTCCTTCACCAACTCGGCGATCATCTCGCGCAGGCGCTTTTGCTCGGCCGCGAACCGCTCGCCGGTGGTGTCGTGTTCGCCCTGCATGCCGTCGAAGGTGCTGCGGACGCGGCCCTGCTTGTCCACCAAATACAGCTTGCTGCTGTGGTCGAACTCGTCGCCCGGTTTCGGGTCGGCCCGCTTGTCGGCGACGATCTTGAACCCCCGCTTCAGCATCGGCCGCACCAGCTTCTCCTTGCCGGTGAGGAACAGCCACTTGGTCTCGTTCGCCCCATAAGTCTTGGCGTACTCCTTCAAGGACTTCAAGTCGTCCCGCTCGGGGTCCACGGTGAACGACACCAACCGCACGTCGTCCCGCTCGGCGAGCTTCAAGTCGGCTTGCAGCTTCGCCATCGTCCCGGTGACGGCCGGGCAACCCTGGGTGCAGCGGGTGAAGACGAACCCGGCCACCCACACCTTGCCGTCCAGGTCGGCGGTGGTCACGTCCGCTCCGGATCGTTCGGTCAGCATGAAGAACGGCGCGTCGAAGTACGCGGCGGGTTCGGCGTGCGTCTGGGTGGTGTCGGGCGCGGGGCGGGTTTTCTCCATCATCAACGAGAGGATTCCGGCCGCCAGCAGGCCGAGGCCGGCCATCGCCACCGAGAGGACGACGTAGGGCTTCATCAGGAACGGGGTGGCCGGGGCGGTTGTTTCGGGGGCGGGTGCGGGCATGGTGAGGACTCCGGGTGTGATGGAGGTATTTTAGCTGGCGGCGAGCGACCGCGTCCGGCTGGGTCTCACTGCCCCTCTTTGCCGCGAATCTGCGCCTGGAGGGCATGCTTCAGCCGCCCCTCGATTTTGGTGTGGGCCTTGTCGATCTCCTTGTCGGTCAGTGTCTTGTCCGCCGCTTGGTACGTCAGCGCGAAGGCGAGGCTCTTGGTGCCGGCCGGGATGCTGTCGCCGCGATACACGTCGAACAGTACCGCGTCGGTCAGCAGTTCCCCACCAGCCGCCTTCACTTCGCCCAGCACCTGATCCGCCGGGATGTCGTCGGCGACGATCACCGCCATGTCCCGCTTCGCGGCCGGCAGCGTGCTGAACGGCTTGTACGGGTAGCGATCCGGCACCGCGTTCAGGATCACCTCGGCGTCCAGGTCGGCCACCTGAACCGCGCGATCCGCGAGGCCGAACGCCGCCGCGACTTTCGGGTGAAGCTCGCCGACGGTGCCGATGACGGTGCCGTTGAGTTTCACCTCCGCGCCCTGACCGGGGTGCAGGTGCGGGGCGGCTTTCGTCGGCACGAACGTCGCGCCGCTCAGGTGCAGCCCGGTCAGCACGGCCTCGACGACGCCCTTCACGTCGAAGAAATCGAACTGTGCCGGCTTGGTGCCGAGCGGATCGTCCCACGCCGTCACCGACCGCCGCCCGCACAGCGCGATGGTGAGGCGGCGCGGCTCGTCGGGCAACTTCGCGCCGGCCTTCGGCAGGTACACGAAGCCGAGTTCAAAGGTCGCCACGCCCTCGGTGGTTTGCAGGTTACGGGCCGCGACTTCCAGCACGCCGGGCAGCAGCGACCGCCGCATTACGGCGCGTTCGGGCGAGATGGGGTTCAGAAGGGTGACGTATTGCTGGTCCCCCTCTCCCCTAACCCCTCCCCCGCCGGGGGGGAGGGGAACAAGAGCGGATTCAACCGCCTTGCTCGTCAGCGAGTAGTTGACGCACTCGGTCAGGCCGAGGTCGGCGAGCAGGTCTTGCAACCGCTGCTCGTTCGCCAGGTCGCGGTTGCCGGACGGCGCGGGCATCTCGGTGGCGAGCAGCCGCTCCGGCAACTTGTCGTACCCACTGACGCGCGCCAACTCTTCGATCAAGTCCGCCGCGCCGGCCTGCACGTCCAGGCGGGTCGGCGGGACCGTGGCCTTCCACCCCCACAGCGTCGGTTCCAGCTTGAATTGCAAGGCCGTCAGCACTCGCTCGACTTCGCCGTCGGGGATGTCGAACCCCAGCAGCCG
>JBBRUO010000693.1:0-2892 GCA_038247725.1 Gemmatales bacterium | reverse complement strand
TCACGCGGGTGAACGTGACCAACGGCAAGTCGGAGCCGCTGGGCACGGCGTTTGAAACTGGCGTGGACGTGACCTTCGACCAGCACGGGCGGCTGTTCGTCCTCACCGCCGACGCGCTGTTCGGCATCCCGCGGCCGGGCGAGAAGCCGGTGAAGGTCCTCGGCGGGCTGAGCGGGAGCCACGGCATCGCCTTCCACCCGGCCTCGCGGCAAGTCCTGCTGACCGAGAAGACCGCACTTCGCGCAGTGCCCGCTCAAATCCCCGGCTGGGAAGTGGACGAGTCGCCGCTGCCGGTCGAGACCGAACCGGCGTTCGCCGACGTGAGGTGGACCGACTGGGACTCCGGGGCCGACAGCGGGCGGGTCATCCCGTTGCGGCCGATCGTACTGACGCACGCCAACGACGGCTCCGGGCGCACCTTCGTCGCCACCCAGCACGGTGTCATCCACTCCATCGCCAAGGGGGCGAAGGCCACCACCGTGTTCCTCGACCTCCAGAAGAAGGTGCTGTACAAGGACAACGAGAACGAGCAGGGGTTACTCGGCCTCGCCTTCCACCCGAACTTCAAGACGAACGGCGAGTTCTTCCTCTTCTACACCGACAAGTCGAAGCGGCTGGAGAACGTGGTCAGCCGGTTCAAGGTGAGCAAGTCCGACCCGACCAAGGCGGACCCGGCGAGCGAGGAGGAACTCCTTCGCGTCTCGCACAAATACTGGAACCACGACGGCGGGACACTGGCGTTCGGGCCGGACGGCTTCCTGTACGTCGTCCTCGGTGACGGCGGGTCCGGCAACGACCCGGACGACCACGGCCAGAAGACCGACGTGCTGCTCGGCAAGATCCTCCGACTGGACGTGAACGCCAAGGGCGACTCCACCGCGTATGCCATCCCGCAGGACAACCCGTTCGTCGGGAAGCCGGGGTGTCGGCCGGAAATCTACGCCCTCGGCGTGCGGAACCCGTGGCGGATGAGCTTCGACCGCAAGACCGGCCAAGGCTGGTTCGGCGAGGTGGGACAGAACCTGTTCGAGGAAATCAACTTGCTGGAGAAGGGGGCGAACTACGGCTGGCGGCGGCGGGAGTCGTTCCACCCGTTCGGGTCGGACGGCCGCGGGCCGTCGAAGGAGTTCACCGACCCGATCTGGGAGTACCGTCACGACGTGGGTAAATCGATCACGGGCGGCCATGTGTACCGGGGAAAGGCCGTGCCGGTGCTCGAGGGGTACTATCTGTACGCCGACTACGTTAGCGGCAAAGTGTGGGGGCTGAAGTACGACGAGGCGACCAAGAAGGTGACGGCCAACCGGTCGATCAAGAGCACCAACCTGCCCGTCATGACCTTCGGCGAGGACGAGGCCGGCGAGGTGTACGCGATGACGTACTCGGCGTCGGGCAAGGGCATCTACCGCTTCAAGGCGACGGCGACGAAGTGACCGCCCCGGCCGCGCGGCGGGGAAGACACCTCCTCGCCGGCGCGCGGCGCGGTATCATGCCCTGCGGCGAGGTTGAACATCCGTTTCACCCGCCACACCGGAGACGCCATGAAGACCCGACTACTCGCCGCCCTCCTGGCCCTGACCGCCGCGCCGTTCGCCGCCCGCGCGGCCGACCCCGAGCACCCGTACAAGAACTCGAAAGTGGGCGACTTCGTCACGTACAAGATGTCCATGAACGTGGCCGGGATGGACCTGACCGGCACCGTCACCAGCACGGTGACGGCCAAATCCGACAAGGAAGTGACGGTGAAGGCGTCCGGCAATGTGGCCGGCCAAAACATCCCGGAGACCGAGCAGAAGATCGACCTGACCAAGCCGTTCGACCCGACCAAACTGGGCGGCGCGGGGGCCGCTGGCAAAGACGCGAAGGTCGAGAAACTGAAGGACGGCACGGAGAAGGTGAAGGTCGGCGACAAGACCTACGACGCCACCTGGACCACCTACAAGATGAAGACCAAGGCGCAGATGCAGGAGGTCGAGGCCGACCTGAAGGTGTGGACGGCGAAGGACGTGCCGGGCGGCATGGTGAAGATGGAGACCACCTCGAAGGTCGGCCCCATCGAGATGAAGATGACGATGGAGCTGGAGAAGAGCGGCAACGACAAGGACAAGTAAGAGATTGGCGGATACCGCGAAACTCGTTGACATTCGCACGCTCCCCTCGGTCGCGGCGACGATGAAAGTGCATCTCGTCGCCGCGACCAAGGGGAGCGATCCGGTTTCCGTGCAAGAAGCACCTCTTGGAACTGAACCACATCCCGAACGTCACGCAATTCGCCGAGATGCGGGCCGCATACCTGGACTTCGCCGCCGCGTGGTGCAACGCCTGACGCCCACCGGCGGCGAAGACGCGACTCCCCCCATTCCGTAGACAACACGAGGATCACCCTCCCACCCGCCCGGACCTCCCATGCCCATCCACTCGCCCACTCACATCGCCGAAGTTCGAGACCCCGCCTCCGAGCGGCATAACGCCCGCCTCGGGTTGATCCTGTTCGCCATCTACCTCGTCGCCTACGTCGCGTTCATGCTCGTCAACGCCTTCGCCCCGGCGTGGATGGACGCGGCCGTCGGCGGGCTGAACGTGGCCGTCGTGTCCGGCCTCGGCCTGATCGGCGGGGCGGTGCTGCTCGCCGTGATCTACGCCTTCGCTTGCCGCATTCCCGCCAGCGGGGGCCAGAAGTGACTTACGAACCGTCCACCGTGGCCGTCGGGGTGTTCCTGGCGTTCGTGCTGTTCACCGTCGGCCTCAGCTTCTACCTCGGCCGCAAGACCCGCACGGCGGCCGGCTATTACGCGGCCGGCGGCGGCGTGCCGTGGTTCGTCAACGGCGTGGCGTTCGCCGGCGACTACCTCTCCGCCGCGTCGTTCCTCGGCATCTGCGGCATGATCGCCG
>JBBRUO010000692.1:0-2900 GCA_038247725.1 Gemmatales bacterium | reverse complement strand
GGGGGCCCACGGCCATGACCGAAGACGACGACGCCTTCCTTCGCACCATCGTGGACCACCCCGGCGCGGACCTGCCGCGCCTGGTGTACGCCGACTGGCTGGACGACCGCGACGACCCGCGCGGCCCGTTCTTGCGGGCCGCGACGCAATGCCGCCGAATCATTTTCCCGTTCCGATCTCGATCTTGGTGGTCTTGAAGTGCGCGCTCCTCCGTTTCGTACCGACGGCATCAACCTGAGCCTGCATGACGTTGTTGGCGATTCCCCCTGGGATATCTTTGCTGAACCAGACACGTCGGGACAAGTTCCCGACGCCGGGGATTTCGTACCAGGTACAGAGGTACTTCTTCCCATCGATGGTCACGGTTTCGGACCCCTCCGCCGAGACTTTGGAGGGCTTCACGCCCGGCTCGAATTCCGGCGTTTGTACAGACGCCGGCTTAACCTTCGGAACCGTGCGTTTCCCGGACGGACCCGCGAAGGACGCCGGACCACGAACCGTGATGGACTCATCCAAGACGAGGCCTTCGGCGGTCTTCTCGACGAGCGTCTGCTTCGTGTCACTACCCGGACCAGGACCAAATTCGACCGTGATCGAGGTGCCGACGGGAAAGAAAGCCCACGCCATGTATTCCGGATTCTCGGCGCTGGCAGGCGGTGGTACCGACTGCTTTGGCTGAGGCTGGCCGTCCGGGTTGTTGACAGCCGGTGTCGGGTCGGTCTTGTTCGAGCCGCACCCAACGATGAGAATGGCCACGAGTAACGGGAAAGCCAGACGCATGGGGAAGCCCAGTTCAGGAGTGGGAAGCGATTCTGCCAGAGATAACGATACGCAGCACTCGCACTTCGCCCGCGAAACGATACCCCGTTCCCGATCTCGCCGTCGGCCGCTTCTCCCCGTTTACAAACCGTTTGGCCGGCGGTTGAACTTGCACCGCTCTTACCTTCGTTGCCTGGACCCATGAACAACCCACAATCGACCGAACTGATCTTCGATATCTCCCGCCCCGGTCGGCGGTGCCACCGGTTGCCGGCGTGCGACGTGCCGACCAAGCCCGTCGAAAGCCTGATCCCGAAGCGGCACCTCGCGGACGCACCGCCGCCGCTGCCGGAGGTCGGCGAGATCGACCTGATCCGCCACTTCACGAACCTGTCCACCCGCAACATGTGCATCGACACCAACTTTTACCCGTTGGGAAGTTGCACCATGAAGTACAACCCGAAGCGGCACGAGCGGATCGCCGGGTTCCCCGGCTTCGCCAACCTACACCCGCTGCAAGACGACGACACCGTTCAGGGCATGCTCGAACTGCTGTACGGGATGCAAGAGTACCTGAAGGAAATCTCCGGCCTGCCGGCCATCAGCCTGCAACCGGCGGCCGGGGCGCAGGGCGAGTTGAGCGCGCTGTTCGTCGCCTCGGCGTACTTCAAGGACAAGGGCGAGACGCACCGCCGCAAGGTGCTGGTGCCGGACTCGGCGCACGGCACTAACCCGGCGTCGGCGGCCCTGGCCGGGTTCGACACCGTCACCGTGAAGAGCGGGTCGAACGGACTCGTAGACCTGGAGGACCTGAAGTCCAAACTCGGCGACGATACCGCCGTGTTCATGATTACCAACCCGAACACCCTGGGATTGTTCGAGACGCAGATCAAGACGATTACGGACTTGTTGCATTCCAAAGGCGCGCTGGTGTATCTGGACGGCGCGAACATGAACGCCATCCTCGGCATCACGCGGCCGGGCGACTTCGGCGCGGACATGCAGCATTACAACGTCCACAAGACGTTCACCGGCCCGCACGGCGGTGGCGGCCCCGGCAGCGGCCCCATCACGGTGCGGGACTTCCTCGCCCCATACCTGCCGGCCCCCATCGTTCGCAAGAAGGATGACCGCTTTTACCTCGACCACGACATGCCCAAGTCCATCGGGCGGGTGCGGAGCTTCTTCGGCACCATCGGCATCCTCTTCCGCGGCTACTGTTACATCCGCACGCTCGGCCCGGACGGGTTGAAGCAGGTCTCTGAACACGCCGTGCTGAACGCTAATTACTTGCGTGCCCGCGTGAGCGAAGGGTACGAGGTGCCGCACCCCGGCCCGTGTATGCACGAGTTCGTGGCGAGCGCCCGCAACCTGATCCGCGAGAAGAAAGTGCGGGCGATGGACGTGGCCAAGCGGTTGCTCGACTTCGGCTATCACGCGCCGACGGTGTACTTCCCGCTGGTGGTGCCCGAAGCCCTGATGATGGAGCCGACCGAGACCGAGAGCAAGGAGACGCTGGACGCCTTCGCCGACTGCCTGTTGAAGATTCGGGCCGAAGACCCGGAGGTCGTCCGCACCGCCCCGCACACGCACGTCATCAGCCGCCCGGACGAGGTGAAGGCCGCCAAGGAGCCGGTGTTGAGGTGGACCCCGACGAAGGTGTAGGATGTCAACACGACTGGAGGTGCTTCGATGGGGAAGAGTTGGCCGAAAGTCCTTCGCGATCCTATCCACGATCTCATCCTGTTCCACGACAACCCGTGGGACAGGTTGCTGTGGGCGCTGCTGGACTGCAAGGAAGTCCAGCGGCTTCGTCGCATCAAGCAACTCGGCTTTTCGGAACTGGTCTTCCCTGGTGCGAACCACAACCGGTTCGCGCACTCGGTCGGGGTGCTCCACGTCGCGAAGAAATTCCTCCAGCAGTACGAGCAGTCCACGGGGAAATCACTCACCGAATAGCAGAAGGCGTTCGTCCTCTCGGCCGCGCTCCTGCACGATGTCGGTCACGGTCCAGTTTCTCACGCATTCGAGAAGGTCACGAAGATCGATCACGAGAAGTGGACCGGGGAAATCATCGGCGACGATGACACCGATGTGAATGAAACGCTGCGGAAGCACAATGCTGAGCTGCCATCAGCTCT
>JBBRUO010000691.1:0-2910 GCA_038247725.1 Gemmatales bacterium | reverse complement strand
TGGCCTGACTCTCCAGAGTCGGGCCGAACCACGAAGGCGGCTCGGCCTGACTCTGGAGAGTCAGGTCACGAAGTAGACCCCTGACACTCACGGCCCTGGCGGGCCGGGTTCGCCCGAAACCGAATCACACTCGCGGCTCGGGCACGCCTTGCAGCACATCGATGTGCAACCGCCCGTCCGCCCCCGCCCGTGCCGTCAGCGTGATGACTTGCGTTCGCGCTCCCCGCGTGGTCGATGAATGCTCCCATATCTACGTGCGCTTCCACGCACGTACCATCGCACCTGAACGGCTCCGGGTTCCCGTCGTACTCGATGTCGCCTCGTCGCCTCCCGCCTGTACGGCCCGCTTCTGGCTCAGCCGCAAGAAAAACTTGACGGTGGTTCCCAGGCAGCTGTATTATCCCAATCAGCACGGCGGCTTCTCCTACTCACCGGGATTGGGATAAGTATCTGTTCGGTAGAAATGGAAAGACTAGTGTATGGATGTTAGATTGCTTGCTGCTCGGCAACTAAGTGACTACGACCGGCGGCGTCCCGGAGGTGTTTTCGCCGAGCCGGGCGTCCGGTTAAGTATCGAACAAGCGTATGAATTGCAGTTCGAAGTGGCGCGGCTCCGTGAGCTGCGCGGTGAGCGGGTGGCCGGTTACAAGATCGGCTGCATTAGCCGCACCATGCAGGATCAGCTTGGGCTCGACCGTCCGGTCTTTGGACACGTGTGGGAGTCTGAGTTGTGCGCATCCGGGAGTGTTCTCAGCACTGCGAATTTCGACGGCCTTGCGATCGAAGGCGAGTTCGCTGTACGGTTGGCGACCGACGTGCCCTCGGTCGATTGGTTGCGGCACCATCCTGCGGTGTTCGCGGCGGCTTTCGCGGTCATCGAACTGCACAACTATGTCTTTCGCGGCAACCCGACGGATCGGGCAGTGGAGTTGATTGCCAACAATGCGATTCATGCGGGCGTTGTTATGCCGGTCGAGGAGACGCCGCTTTGGCACGCCGATGCCCTGCTCGGCGGAGTTCTGCGTGTCCTGCGCGGCAGCGAGCTCTTGGGCGAGGCCGCCGGGCATCAACTCGAAGGCGGGCCGTTGTCCGGCATCGTCCGGCTGGTAGAACACCTGACGCAGAATGGTCACCAGTTGCGACGCGGTCAACTCGTGCTGACAGGATCTCCGTTACCACTTTGGCGGGTATCCAGCGGGGATCGCATCGAGGTGCAGTGCAACGAGTTCGGCAAGGCTGCGATGGCGTTCATCGAAGTTTGAGAAGCGGAGCGGGTGGCGACCAACTGCTCCAAGCACTCGGTGCAGCAATTCAGCCAGGCGAGGTGGTAGGGCGGTTCCACCCCCAATGGAACGCCGTCACTGCCAGTCGGCCTCACTTTCCGCTACCCCCGGTGGCCGGCGGATGCTACCATTTCACTATCTCACCTGAACCGTTCCGGGTTCCCGCCATGCTCGATCTCTCCCTGTCGCGTACCGCCTCCCGCCTGTGCAACGGCGCGTCCCGCCGGTCGTTCCTCCGCGTCGGCGGACTTGGGGCGCTGTCGCTGCCGATGTTGCTGAAGGCCGAAGCCGCCGCCAAGCAGCCGTCGCCGGTCAAAGCCCGCAAGGGTGCCCGCGCCAAGTCGGTCATCCTGGTGTACCTCGGCGGCGGCCTCAGCCACCACGACAGCTTCGACCCGAAGCCGGACGCCCCGGCCGAGATACGCGGCAACTACAAGACCATCCCGACCGCCGTGGCCGGCCTGAGCATCAGCGAGAAACTGCCGCTGCTGGCGAAAGAGATGGACAAGCTGACGCTGGTCCGCAGCGGGTCGCACAACAACGACCACCACGAGACGGCCACCAACTGGGTTCTCAGTGGGCGGTTCGGCACCCCGTTCGGCGACTACCCGGCGATTGGGGCCGTGGCCGCGCACGACTTCGGCTTCGAAGCCACCCTGCCGCCGTATGTGGCCATCCCGAAGAACCCGTCCTTCACCTGGGAACTGGGCAAGAGCGCGTTCCTCGGCGGGCGGTACGAGTCCTTCAAAGCCGGCGACCCGAACCAGAAGGATTTCAAGGTTCAAGACCTCACGTCGGGGTCGCTGACCACGCGCAAGGTCGAACGCCGCGAGTCGCTGTTGAAGGCGGTGGACGGGCTGGCGAAGCGGGTGGAAGGGAACGACCAGATCGCCACCTACGACGAGTTCCATCAGCGCGCGACGGACATGATTTTGTCCAGCGAAGCCCGCACCGCGTTCGCCATCGACGACGAAAACCCGAAGCTCCGCGACCGCTACGGCCGCACCACGGCCGGGCAATCGATGCTGCTCGCGCGGCGGTTGGTCGAAGCCGGGGTGCGGTTCGTCACGGTGAACTACGGCGGCTGGGACCACCACGGCAAGATCTTCGAGGGGCTGGACAAGAAGCTGCCGGAGTTCGACGCGGGCGTCTCGACGCTGATCGCGGACCTGCACGAACGCGGCACGCTGAAGGACACGCTGGTGCTGGTGATGGGCGAGTTCGGCCGGTCGCCGAAGATCAACAAGGACGCCGGGCGGGACCACTGGGGGCCGGCGGCGTCGATGTTGTTCGCCGGGGCCGGGGTGAAGGCCGGGTTCGTGCTGGGCAAGACCGATAAGCACGGCGGCCACGCCACCCAACGGCCGGTGTCGCCGGCGGACGTGTGTTACACGGTGCTGGACTCGCTGGGCATCGACCCCCGCAAGCAGATCGTCACCCCCGACGGCCGCCCCATCGAGGTGCTGGACCAGGGCGAGTTGGTGAAGGAACTGTTTAGCTAACCCGGGCGCGGCAAATGACAGTGTCGTGGGGGGGGGGCGGGGGGGCGGGGGCGGGCCCGGCCGGCGGGGCGCCCGCGGGGGGCGGGCCGGGGGGGGCGGCGAGAGAAGACCCCAACCAACGTGGG
>JBBRUO010000690.1:0-2938 GCA_038247725.1 Gemmatales bacterium | reverse complement strand
TCATCGTCCGCCCCCCGGAAGCGCTTCACCACCCGCGGCCCGCCCAGATCGAACGACACCCGCGTCTACCCCGGCCACGGCCCCGTCACGACCGTCGATCTGGAGAAACTGAGCAACCCCTTCGTGGGCACGGAGTGGTAGGGGTGGGTTGCAGTCGTCTCACTGAAACCCACAGCCTCCGCGAGACGACTGCGCAAGATGAGACGACTCAGGCCCGGCAACGACTTACGGCCGATTCCCAACTTGAGACGAATCGCGGGAACGACGGACGATCCCTGATCCACCCGTTGAAAACCAGAAAATTGAAAATGTCGCCTGACGTCCGACGATAAACACTGGTAATCCCACACCGCGTTCCCCGATGCTCGCACCGTTCCCCTCGCACGGAGTTCCGATGACCCGTCTACTTCCCCTGCGGGCGTTCTTCGCCCTCACCCTCCTCGTTCTCGCCGTCGATCCGCCGCCGGCAAAGGCCCAGCTCAAGGAAGCGGTGGTCGAGATCGGCAAGATCGTCGGCAAAGAGGTGCTGGGGTTCCTCATCAAGGAAGGTCTGGAAGCGGGGAAGGACTACCTGCTCGGGAGTCCTTCCCCGCAAGGGCAGGGGACGCCGCCCGATGTCCGGGTGTCCGAGATGAAGGACCGCCTTGCCACCTACGAGGCCGCGTTGCGGCAAGTCGATGCCAAACTCGCCGATCAAATCGCCACGGTGCGGAAGGAACTGAGCACCAAGACCAGCGTCGATGACGTCCGGAAAGTGGTGGGCGACACCCTCAAGTCCCTGGAGGATCGCACCAACAAACTGGAGAACCGGCAGGACCTTCACGACTCCCGCGTCCGCGAGTTGGAGGAACTGTTCGGCTCCCTCCCGTCCGTCACACCGGCACCGCTGCTGACGACTGTTTCGGCCGAAGCCGGCACGCCCACCGCTCACCCGCTCATGGCCGAGTGGATCACCCTGCTGATGAAAAGTGAAGCGAGTCGGATCCGACTCGCCGAACTGCGGGCGACCCGGCCCGAGACCGCCAAGGCGGTACAAGACGCCCTCGCCGGCGACAAGAAAATTACCGAGGCGGCCCGCGAACTGCACAACAAGGTGTTGAAAGAGCTTGCCGAATCCCTGCCCAAGCGGCAGGCACTGATCGCCGAGTACAAGCCGGGTACGCCGCAGGTCCGCAAGTTCGACGAAAGCCTGTCGTCCGTCACCTGGCTGGCGGCGGTGACGCGACCGCGGCGGACCGACGACGGTGACGAGCGGCTGACGGTGCCGAACAGTCTCTTCGCGCAAGACGCCCCCGAAGTGCTCCGCGCCTTCGAACTGGCTAAGGTCGATCGCCAGTTGATCGTCGAACTGCACGGCCGGTACGCCGCGTACCTGGCCGGACGGCTCCCCCGCGTCTTCACCCTGGGCAAGGACGCCGATTTCCCGGCCAAACTGAAGGACGCTCACGTCAAGCTGACGGCGAGCATCGACTCGGCGCTCGCGCTCCAGGCGAAAGCCGCCGACGTGGCCGGCCGGTTGCAATCGGCACTCAAGACCTACGCGAACGACAGCGAGGAGGTCCGAGCGATCCGCCAGGAACTGACGAAGTGCTTGCAAGATGCGAAGACGTTGCACGCGGACATCGACGCCATTTCCCGGCAGGCCCTCGGACTGTACCTGGACGAACTCCGGTCGAAGCGACCGGCCCACCCGGACCTCGTGAAGGTCCGGGAGTTCGTCCTGATGCCTGCGGCCACCTGGTTGAAGGTGTTGGCTCCGGCGGAGGACTTGGAGCAGACCTGGAAACATCTGCTCAGTTATCAGGGTCTGGTGCTCGACTGCACCGGCGAAAAGGGTGCGGACGCGGCGACGGTTCGCGCGGCGCAGGTGGCATGGGCGAAGTTCCTCGGCGAGAAGAGCCACGAGAAGACGATGGCCCTGGACAAGGCCGGGAAAGTGCTGATCGAGATGGTACTGGTGCCGCCAGGTAAGTACTACCGGGGTTCGCCGGCCGGGAAAGGGAGTGACGACGAGCGTCCGCAAAAGGTGATCACGCTGACCAAGGCGATGTGGGTGGGGAAGTACGAGGTGACGCAGGCGCAGTACATGGCAGTGACGGGGAAGGCGAACCCGAGCGGCTTCAAGAAGGAGGGTGCGGACGCGGCCAAGTACCCGGTGGAGCAAGTGAACCACGATGACGCGGTGGCGTTCTGCACGGCCGCAACGGGGGGCAAGTTCCAGTTGCTCACCGAGGCGCAATGGGAGTACGCCTGTCGGGCGGGCACCCGCACGGAATGGTACAACGGGGACGACGAGAAGAAGGTCGGCGAGATCGCCCAGTTCGACGGGAATAACAACAAGGCGACGGCGGAGGTGGGGAGCAAGGCGGCGAATGCCTTCGGCCTGAACGACATGGCGGGAAACGTGTGGGAGTGGTGTGCTGACTGGTACGATGAGAAGTTCTACGGCAAGCCGGAAGCGGCGAAAGACCCGGAATGCCGCGATAGTGAACAAAAGTATCGAGTGCTGCGTGGCGGGAGCTGGTTCGACATCGCCAGGCTCTGCCGCGCCGCCGGCCGCGACTGGCGCGAGCCGACGAGCCGTAGCAGGCGCTACGGCCTCCGTCTCGCCGCAGTTCCGTCTGGTCAGTAGCAGGCATCGGGCAGGCGGCGGAGCCGCTCTTGTTCTTGCGACCGGAGGGAGCGGGCCACGGAGCGGAGATGGCCGGGGTTGAGGGGCGTAGCCCCTCACGAAAAAAATTGGGTTTTTCGAGCGCGGTGACGGCCCGACCGGTTGGGCGTTTGAAGAGATCCCCCACCGCGAATGGTCTCCAGCCCGAAGGGCTGTCTCCTCCAGCCCAGGCCTCCAGCCTGGGCGCGTGTGGGTGGAAGTCTTGAGCCTGAAAGACTCTCTCCCGCCCATGAGCGACCCATTCAGGGCAGGGCTTCCAAGGTGGGT
>JBBRUO010000689.1:0-2945 GCA_038247725.1 Gemmatales bacterium | reverse complement strand
TGGAGCCGCTCCAGGTCGGCCGGGGTTCCGTGCCGACACACCCACGCCGCCGCGAAGAACGCCTGCATCGTCGGGTTGCGGAACTTCAAGTCGCTGCCCCGCCGACCGACCGCGTCCATCAGGTAGCTGTCCAGTGGCCCCGCGTTCATGGCGGTAACGGCGGTGAAGTTCTTCAGGAACGTCTTGTACCCGCCCGCGCAGCCCAAACTTTCCACGTCGTCCGGTCGGCCTTCCGCCTGATGCCGCGCCCGCACTGCCTGAATCTTCGACGAAACACCCCGAAGGAACCGTGTGCATTCGGCACTCGCCACGAACGCGAGATTCGGCTGCCCACTCCCGGTCGCCATCATTGAAAAGGCGACCGCTCCGAGCAGGCTCCGGGCGATGTCCCGTTGCACTTCGCGGAACTCCGGCGGCACCTCGCCTTCCTCTTCGGACCACTCCAGGTGGTAGCGGGCCTTCGTGGCCTTCAACCCTTCAAGCAGCATCTCGCCGGTGCACCTCCAGTACACGTCGGTCATCGTCTTCAGGTGAGCGTAGACCGCCCGGTCTTCGCCGAGCTTGCGAATCAGCTCGATCACCCGCGGCACGCCGAGCAACCGCCGACCCTCGGCCGGGATGAGGTCGTACCGCGACACCGCTACTCCGTCCGCGCCGGGGATGGTGCCGAGCAGGTGCCGCTGTTGCTTCTCGCTCATCTCCTCGACGCGAAGGAACCGCCACTCCGTCGCCACGCCCCGGAAGATCTCCTCATATCGGCTGGTGAAGGCGTGCGGCCGGGTGCTGACCACCATCGGGCACGCCTTCCAGTCGCCGGCCGTCATCAGGGCCTTCAGCGTGTCCACCGCCTTCGGCTTCGACAATGCCTGATCCAGGCTGTCCAGTACCAGCGTCAGCCGGCCCGATGCCCGAAGGCCATCGAGCATTCGAATCGCCCTCGCCTCCGGGAACTGTTCCGCGCTGCACCCCTTCGCCAGCCGCCACTGTTCGAGAAGCGTCTTGAAGACCCCGTCCACCGAATCGGGTAGCTTCTCGATGGGCACGAAAAACGCGACCTGCCCGCGGTGGGTGCCGGCCAGCAGCGCCGATACCCACTCCAGGTTCGAGGTCTTGCCCAGCCCGGCGTCCGCCACCAAAACCGTGCGCTTGTACGGCCCCGCCGGGTGCAACCCGACGAGCCAGTCCGCCCGTGGCAGGTTCTTCCAGGGCGAATCCTCCTCCTCATCCGTCGGCCCGCCCCGGTCCCGCAACTTCTCCGCCGCCGCGAGGTCCAACCGCGACAGCGGATCGCACCCGGCATCGAGCAGCGACAGCCGCTGATCCAGGAGGAATGGGTGCCGGATTTTCATGGAGTAATCTCCGGATACCATTCGTCGTCGTACTCGGTGCAAAGCAGTTGCTGGTAGTTCCGAATGAAGACGTTGTTCATCTGAAGTTCGAAGTACGCAGCATTGACTGTATCGACCGCTGTGAGTCGAAGTCCGTCGGGCAAGATCACCCGTCCGGGATCAGAGGCAACAACCACCTCGGAGAGACCGGCCGCGCCCGCCGCTCTGCATTTCTCCTGCAACGACCAGACCGAATCCAGTCGCCGGAGCGACACGTTCGGTTGCTCGCCTTCGACCCTTGCCGTCACGGAAACACTCGGGTTCAACACGGGGTCGGCAGGGTACGCGGCGCGTTCGTACACGGCTAATCCGACACTCGCAACTGCCGCCTCCGCCGACCGCCCCTCGAGCGACACCGGCAACCACCGACTGCTCTCGCACTGATTCCGCGGCTCCAATCGCCAGCGGAGGCGACCCGCCTTACCGACTGCCACGGCCGTCAGCACTCGGTGTGTGGACGCCACGAAATCAGCGAACCGATTCCGGAAGTCGTCTGGCATCCCCGCGTCCGGTTGGGGAAACTGCATCAACCCCATCGGCCACCAGTCGGGCGTCACCAGGCCCGCCGGTCCGGGAAGAAGTTCGACGACGAGTCGGATGACTTGACCTACCCCGCCGACGACGATAATCGGCGTCTCCTCACGGGCCAGGATTCCGTCGGCCATGGGGATCGGCCGACCGGGCTGCGAGTGTTGGAAGTGCCACAGCGTGTCGTACACCACCCACCCGCCGACGCGACTCAGAGGCAATTGCGGGTGCGCGTCGGCGATCGCGTCTGGCCTATCCGGGTCGGAATGGTAGGTCAAAAGGCCCGAGCGCTCTCCGACCCAAGTACATTCGAACGCGGTCGCGGCGGAACCGAAATCCGTACCGCTCAGCACCGCCTCAAGCGAGTCGGCGAACCCGTTGAGGCGGTCGCCGATGGTCGGGTCGAGGTTCCCGGTGATGACGGAGCGAGCTCGTCCCCGGAGGCCTTCTGAACGGAGAGCCTCCAGGAACGTAGTCTGTTCGGCCGCGTTCGCGGCGTTGCGGGCCTCCTGGACGGCCCACCAAAGAGTGGAACTAATCCCACAAGCCCGCCTTACGAAGCCGTCGGGATCAACCGTTCCCGAGTTCAACCAGCTCGTGAATACCGCGATTTGAGAGTCCATCAGCCCCTCGCCTTCAGGTGGTTTGCGAGTGCCTGGACGGCCAGATACTGGCCCGAATTCCCGTTGCTGCTCGCGAGCAGTTGTTCTACTTCGGCGAGGGGGAACTCGGCCATCGTCTCCCCGACCGCGAACACCACGTAGACATCCACCTTGGAAGGCTTGTCGCGCGGGATGTTGAAGTCGGCCAACGCGACGACCGCTTGTCGGTACGCCTTCTCCCTCTCTCCGTACTTCGGGAACCACACCAACGGGTGGGCCGTCTCCTCCCCATCGACTCGGACCGTCACCCGAGCCACTCCGAAGGGCAGATCGACTGCCGCGTAGGTCAGGCGCATCATGCCCTTCTCCAGGTCGAACTCGTGCGCGGGGAGTTCGGTCGGGAACGGCGTCACCTTCGGCGGCTCGG
>JBBRUO010000688.1:0-2947 GCA_038247725.1 Gemmatales bacterium | reverse complement strand
CGCTCCGAAACAGTTGGGCCAAGTCGGTGAAGACTCGGCTCTCGCGTCTCGTCGCGGCTGTCATCGGCACTGGGCCGGCGACATGGGGGAATAGTAACCGCCCCCCGACAACTGTCAACGGGCTTTTTGGGACCAGGGAGAAAAAGTCCCCGTCCCCCGATTGGAAGTGCGAAAAAGGGATCGTCCATGTCACGTCGGGCGGCCCCACTGGATTGGGGGTCGGGGTCGCCGTAAAGAAACTATGTCCCGACGCTTCGGCGCGGTCAAGAACTTTCTCCCCCGGTCCCCCGGATTTCCCCATGTCCTCACCAACCGCTCTCGTTCTTCGTGGTCCGGGCACCAACTGCGACCGCGAGGCGGCGTTCGCCTTCGAGGCTGCCGGCGCGCGGGTGCGGAGCCTGCACGTCAACGCCCTTCGCGACGCCCCCGCCACCCTCCGCGAGTGCCAAATCCTCGTCGTCCCCGGCGGTTTCAGCTACGGCGACGACGTGGCGGCGGGGAAAATCCTCGCCGCCCAGTTCCAGCATGACCTGGCCGATACCGTCCGCGAGTTCCGCGACGCCGACAAGTTGGTCCTCGGCATCTGCAACGGCTTTCAGGCGATCTTGAAGGCCGGACTCATCATGCCCGCCGACGAGGACGGACCGGTGGCGACGCTGGCGCACAACGAGTCCGGCAAGTTCGAAGACCGCTGGGTACACCTGAAGGTGGCGTCGCAACTCAGCCCCTTCCTGACCGGCATCGAGAGCATGTACTTGCCGGTGGCGCACGGCGAGGGGAACTTCGTTTCGCGGATGGAGTGGATTCTGAAGGGGTTGGGCCAGACCGGACAGGTCGCGCTGCGGTACACCGATCCGGCCGGGAACGCGGACGCCGGCTACCCGCACTCGCCGAACGGCTCGCAGGACGACATCGCCGGGGTGTGCGACGCCACCGGCCGCGTGCTGGGCCTGATGCCGCACCCGGAGCGGCATGTGTTGCCGACCCAGCACCCCCGCTGGACCCGCGACGGCCTGGCGAAGGAAGGCGACGGCCTGCAACTGTTCCGCAACGCCGTCGCGTACTTCGGGTGATCGGCGTAGGTCCGTCCCGCTGGGACGGACTGTCCGGCTCGGCGAGCCGGACCTACTCAACCCGTGTCACTCGCTCCCACAGTTGCTCCGCGAGCCGCTCCACCCGCGCCCGCACTTTCACTTGTTTTTCCAGTCGCTTCAGCCAGCTTTCACGGATGCACCCGACGCCGTGCAACGCCCCACAAAGCGCGCCGCCCATCGCCGCATCAGCACCGTTTCGTCGATCTCCCCGCATTCGACGAGCGTTTCCGCCACGCCGATCATCATCTCGGTGTCGTCGGTGTAGTACAGCGGTTCCGCCGAAGGGATGTTGAGGAACTGCTCGGGCAATCCCCGCATGTCGTAGATGAGCGTGCCGGTCAGCCCCTCGAACGGCGCCCCGAGCGCGTCCCCGACCGCGAGGCCGAGGAGACAGCCGACGAACCGCTCTTCGGCAAAGGGTGGGGGCACGGTGTCACCTCTCCAGCAATCTTATCCCAGGTACAACTTCCGTTCGCGGACGAACTCTTCCACGCTGCGCGGGAGCAGGAAGCGGATGGTCCGGCCGGACTTCACCCGCTCGCGGATGTCCCGACTGGCGATGTCCACCGCCGGGCACTCCACGAGTTGCAACCGCACGGCGGCCGGTGGGATGTCGAGTTTCGCCGCCAACTCCGCCGCGCTCACCGGCAGCGTCCCCGGCCGTGCCACGGCCACCAGCAGCGCCTGCGACACCAGCCGCTGCGGCTGATACCACTGGTGGAGTTCGTTCAGGCTGTCGCCGCCGACGATCAGGGCGAACTCGTGGTCCGGGTGCCGGTGCGTCAACTCCGCCAGCGTTTCCACGGTGTAACTCGGCGGCGGCAGTTCCTTCTCGATGGCCTCCACGCGGAACGCCGGCTGCCCGGTGGTGGCGAGCGCGGCCATCTCGCAGCGGTGTTCGAACCGGGTGATCGGGCGGTCGGTCTTGTGCGGCGGGACGTAGCTGGGCAGGAACCACACCTGATCCAGCTTCGCCTCCTCCCGGCACCGCTCGGCCAGGATCAGATGCCCCAGGTGTGGCGGGTCGAACGTGCCGCCGAAGATGCCGATCCGCATGACGAACTCCGAGAAACGAGTGGGACCGCCGGTCACCGCTTGGGCGTCACGTCCCAGAACTGGTCGCGTTGGCGCGGCCGACACCAGAGGTACAGCCCAACGGCCACCAGCGCGAGGCCGACGAACAGGAACTCCGGCCGGAGGTTGTTCGACACCCAGTTGAGGGCCGTCTGAACCTGGGAGCCGTCCGGGTTGTCCGACCGCATCCCCCGGCTGATATACGGCATGACGAAGCTCAACACCGCGACCACCACGGCGGCCGTCTGTTTCACCACCTTCGCTTCCAGCTTGACCTCGGACAGGGTGCGGCCGTCCTGCCGGACGATCACCTTCGCCCCGCGGATCGTGCCCAGCACCTGCGGCACCACCCAGAACTCCAGCGTTTGCGTCTCCGGCCCGATGACGAGCGTGTGCCGGGGCGGGTAACACTGACAGCCGGGTAGCACCGGCTCGATCTCCACCGGCGACTCGGCGTCCACGTCGAACCGCTCGCCGGCCGCCTGCTTCACCCCTTTCTGCACGATTTCGGCGATCTCCTCGGCACTGAGGACGACGAGGAACGGGTACACCCGCTGCGGATTCATCCGGTGGTAGTAGCGGACGGTCGCCTGGCGGGAGATGGCGGTCCGCGCGACCAACTCGCGCTCGTCCGCCTCGAATTCGTCGTCCAGGTCCGTCGGCGTCGCGCGGCCACGCTTGTACTTTCCCCTCTTTTTCGACCTCTCCTCACGGAAGGCGTCGGAACTGGCCCACTGGCCGAGACGAGAATCCGGCTCCGTCGGTATCGACTGCGGCTG
>JBBRUO010000687.1:0-2948 GCA_038247725.1 Gemmatales bacterium | reverse complement strand
GGGTGCCGTTGCCGCCGGCGATGGTCCCGAACGCGACGCCGTCGGCCTGGAAGTCGAGGGTGCCGCTGTTGGTCAGCAGGGAGGTGGTGCCGGGGGCGGTGATGGCGCCCGCCTGCCACCGGATGGTACCGGTGTTCCGCAGCGTCGTCCCCGTCACCGACCCGCCGCCGGTGACGGTGATCGTCCCCGCCAGCGTGCCGTTACCCGTCAGCGTCGAGCCGGCCCAGATCACGTTGGCTCCTGCACCCGTCGTCATCGTGCCGTTGAGGGCCAAGGTGCCGCCGTTCAGGTTGTACGTCCCGCTGTTCACGGCGATGGTCCCGGACGCCGTCAGGTTGCCGGTCTGCGTCAGCGTCGCCTGCGAACTAGCCAACGTCAGGTCGGTGATGCTCCGCGTGTCCGTCAGGGTGACGGTGTAATTGCCCGCTAGCGCGCCAAGAGTGGCGTTGTCCGCGGCAACCGGCGGGACGCCGCCAGGGTTCCAGTTGGCGGCCAAGTTCCAGTTGCCGCCGGCCGCGTTCGTCCAGGTGTACTCGGCGGCCACGGCCTGACTCCCCGACACGCCCAGGACGCAAACGGCCACCAACTTGGTGAAACGTCTCGCAAACATGTGAGAGATCCTTGTGGAGCGGGAAGCGAGAAAGCAAGTAGTCCGCACGGTGTTGAGATACGGTAGGGGTTTTGAGGTCACGGAAAAGGACACTCTGGGGGATTTGCGAAAAGTCAAACGCGCGACGGGAGGATATTCGCCCGGCCACCTCCTGCACGGCCCCGTCGCCGGCCCATTTCCGAATGCTCACTTGTTTCCGGTGGTGACGGCCGTACATAATCAGTCCGTCACCGGTACGGACCCTCGGAGGAAGCGTCGTGAAGGCCATTCGGATCGCAGTCATCGTCATTCTGGCGGCCGTCGCCGTCACCCCAGCCGCCGCCCAGGAGCGGGTGAAGTTCGAACCCAAATTCGTCAAGGACGTGCCCTTCTACCAGGAAGTCACCACGGACGTGAAGCAGACGATCACCGTCCAGGGCGGGTCCGAGCTGAAACTGTCCCACTCGCAGACGTTCCAGTTCAAGTGGCTGCCGACCAAGTTGGAAGGCGACAAGTGGACGGTCGAGTTGACCATCGAGGGGATGAAGCTGAATGTGGACATCGCCACGAACCAGGTGAGCTACGACTCGGCCGCGAAGGCCACCGACGGCGGCGGCGGGAACAACCCGGCCCTCACCGAGTTCTTCAAGAACCTGAAGGACACCAAGTTCGTCGTCACCTTCGCCAAGGGCGGGGTGGTCGAGAAGGTGGAGGGGCGGGACGAGTTCCTGAAGAAGCTGGGCGGGGCCAACCAGCAGATGGAGACCGTCCTCAAGAAGATTCTCACCGACGAGTCGCTCAAAGAGATGTCCGACCCGATGGCCGGGCTGACCGTCGCCGGGGACAAGGCGGTGAACGAGGCGTGGGAGAAGAAGACGAACCTGCCGCTCGGCCCGATCGGCAGCTACGACCGCACGCTCAAGTTCAAGTACGTGGCGAAGGAGCCGGCGGCCGCCGGTAGCGACAACGTCCACAAGGTGGAAGTGGACGTCGAGATGGTGTACAAGCCGCCGACCGAGAACGCGGAAGGGCTGCTGTTCCGCATCAAGTCGGGGAAGTTGGAGCCGTTCAACTCGAAGAAAGGCGTGTACCTGTTCGACGCCACCAAGGGGTACGTCAAGGAGGCCGAGTTGACGGTCAGCCTGAAGGGGACGCTGAAGGTCGCTCTCGGGAACAGCACCGAATCGGACGTGGAACTGATCCAGACGCAGACGACGAAGCTGAAGACCCAGGACTCGTCGTTCGTGGTGGTCGCCGGCCCGGTGCCGGGGCCGGGTGCCCCGCCGCCGCTGCCGCCCATGCCGCCGAAGTGAGTGGGTGACAGGACACGAACGACGAACGGACGCGACCCGGTGGGGCAACCCCACCGGGTCGCGTCGTTTCCCTTCGGCTCAACCCTTCACTCCTCCAATTCGGCCGGGGCGAGGTCGGCCTCGGCGGCGTCGGCCATCCGCTCCAACGCCGCGTGAACCACCTGCATCGACTCCGGCCGGGCCAGCGCCTTGTACGCCATGCACTGGTGGATCAGGTCGGCGAAGTCGGCCGGACAGCCGGGGTTCAGGCTCGGCACCGGCTGGTACACCCCCTTGTACGTCTTCTCGGACATCTTCACCCCCTCCATCGGCGACAGCACCGACGGCGGCAGCCGCAACGTGACGAGCCGGTACATGGTCGCCCCCAGGTTGAAAATGTCCGTCCGCTCGTTCACCATCTTGTGGTCCGCCGTCTCCGGGGCCATGTACTCGGCGGTCCCCTGCACCCGGTCCTTCGGCTCTCCCTGAATCCAGGCGAGGCCGTAGTCCAGCACTTTCACCGCCATACCCCGGCCGAGCATGATGTTGTTCGGCTTCAGGTCCGCGTGGTACACCCCCCGCAAGTGCATGTGGACGAGCGCCGCCGCTACTTTCTCGAACACCCGCAGCAACTTCGCCGGCTTCAGGATCTTGACCGTGTCCAGCGTCTGCCCCTTGGCGAACTCCAGCAACAGCTTGGCCTTCTTCACCGCCCCCAGGCCGAACAACCCTTTCTCCAGTTCCAGGGCGTGGACGCGGATCAAGTTCGGGTGGCTGAGCATCTGCCCGACGCGGTACTCGTGCTTGGCCTGATCCAGGAACTTCTTGTCCTCCGCCCCGTCGATGGGCACCACCTTGAGCGCGTACTCGCGGCCGTCCTCCGCCCGGCGGACGTGGAGGATACTGCTGTGCGCGCCGGCCCCGAGGGTGGCGAGGACGGTAAACGCCCCGATCTTGTCGATGGGCATGACGACTCCGGGAGAGGACCGACTATGATGGACCGAATACCGATCCCGAAATCTTACCGCCGCAGCGTTCCTGCACCAACCGCACAAGTCGGTCCGTCC
>JBBRUO010000686.1:0-2954 GCA_038247725.1 Gemmatales bacterium | reverse complement strand
CGGCCACGTTCGGGACCGACGCCCCCGCCCCCACCGCCGGCTATCCCGGCTACGATGAGCACGTCGGGTCCGTGATCGCGGGGAAATACAAGTTAGTGGAGGCCATCGGCGAGGGGGGCATGGGGAGCGTGTTCCTGGCCCAGCAGTCGCAGCCGGTGAGGCGACTGGTGGCGGTCAAGGTGATCAAGGCCGGGATGGACACGAAGGCGGTGCTGGCCCGGTTCGACGCCGAGCGGCAGGCGCTGGCGATGATGGACCACCCGAACATCGCCAAGGTGCTCGACGCGGGAACCACCGAGGGCGGGCGGCCGTTTTTCGTCATGGAACTGGTGAAGGGTGTGCCCATCACCCAGTTCTGCGACGAGCGGAAGCTCACCCCGCGGCAGCGGCTGGAGCTGTTCGTGCCGGTGTGTCAGGCCGTCCAGCACGCCCACCAGAAGGGCGTCATCCATCGCGACCTGAAGCCGGGCAACGTGCTCGTGGCGATGTACGACGACCGCCCGGTGCCGAAGGTGATCGACTTCGGGGTGGCCAAAGCGACCGGCCCGCAGTTGACGGACCACACCCTCGTGACCGGCCTGGGGGCGGTGGTCGGCACCCCCGAGTACATGAGTCCCGAGCAGGCCAGCTTCAACCAGCTCGACGTGGACACCCGGAGTGACGTCTTCGCCCTCGGCGTCTTGCTCTACGAACTGCTGACCGGCACCACGCCGATCGACCGCAAGAGCCTGGGCAAGGCGGCGGTGCTGGAAGTTCTCCGGATGGTCCGGGAGGTCGAGGCCCAGCGGCCGAGCAACAAGTTGAGCACGTCCGAGGCCCTGCCGAGCATCTCCGCGAACCGTGGGTTGGAGCCGAAGAAGCTGACCGGGTTACTCCGGGGTGAGCTCGACTGGATCATGTTGAAGGCGCTGGAGAAGGACCGCACCCGGCGCTACGAGACGGCCAACGGGTTCGCGGCCGACGTGCTACGGTACCTGGCCGGGGAACAGGTCCAGGCGGTCCCGCCGAGCGCCGGCTACCGGTTCAAGAAGTTCCTCCGGAAGAACCGCGGCGTGGTGACCGCCACGGCCGTCGTACTCGTGGCGCTGACGGTCGGATTCGCCGGCACCGGCTGGGGACTGGTCGAAGCCCGACACCAGCGGGACGGTGCGGATGCCCAGCGGAAAGACGCCGAGGAAGCTCGTGCGCGGGAGGCCGGGGAGCGGGCCAAAGTCGAGGAGCGGGAGAAGGCCCTCGCGGCGCAGGCGGTGCTGCTCGAAGCCCAGACGAAGGAGGCCGTGGCGGCGCGGAACGAGGCCGACCTGGAACTCCACGACAACCAGCGGATGATGCTCGGGCGGGCGTGGGAGGATAGCGTCTCGGGCGACGGGCATCGCCTGCGGTCGATCCTCGACGAGATGCGGCCACGTGCCGGTCGGTCCGACCGCCGCGGGTTCGAGGCCCACTACCTCGACCGCCTTACGCACCCGGAAATCGGGCTCACGACCGTCAAGTCGCGCGAGCCGGCGACCGCTCGCGAACTGACCGGACGGAACTACACTCCGGGTCGGTTGCGGGTCACGTACTCGAACGCCTCGAACCACCACTACTTCGCGATCGACGCGCTGGACCTCGACACCGGGAAGTCGCCGGCCGGGTTCACGCCGATCCGCGGCCGATGGGGATCCAACCAGTTCTTCCCCTCGTTCGCCTACATCGTCCCCGGAAGTCCCGCCCGCATCTTCGCCTCGGCGCACTTGTCCCCGGACTTCTCACGGCTGAATGCGGGTGGCCATCCGGAAGGCGAGTTGACCGCGTGGGACCTCGGCAGCGGACAACTCCTTGCCCGGTGCGAGCGGTTGTACCCGGACCTCGATCTGATCGCGAGCGGATGGCGGCAGCGGTTCCTCAGCAACACCTGCAACCTCGGCGACACCTGCGACAGTCGGACGACGCGGGCGATCACCGAGATGGTCCGCACCGTCCCCGGCCAGAACGGCACGCCCGATCGCCACGAGTCGCGGGCACAACTTCACGACATGAAAACGGGGCGAGTGGTCCTGTGCCTGGCCGCAAAACCCGGCACCCTCGAGCGGGCCGGATACTCGTTCGACGACCGGTTCCTCTACACGGCCCACCAGCCCAAGGGGCCGGGCCAGTCGCACGTGTTCACGGTCTGGGACGCGGCCACCGGCCGTGAAGTGTGGTCGCGGCCGAATCAATTCCGCGGGTTCACGCGCGACGGCATTTACGCGGCCTTCGTTGAGCCGCCCCCGTCCCCGGATGCCGTTCCCCCACAACCGAAGTCGATGCCGGTGTTCGACCTGGCGACTGGTGAACTGGTCCCGTTGACCCAGGACGAACCAACTATCTTCCTCCACCCGCCGATGCCCGACGCAATCGAGTGGGGGTACTCACCCCGCTTGACGAAAACGCCCTCCGATCGGGTGATACGGCTGTTCGAGGGTCTCGGCCATTCGGCCCGGGGGCACTCCCCCAATCAGTGGCTCAACGAGAAGGGTGAATCCGTCACCGTGCACAAGGAGTCGCGCCTGACAGTCGGACCGCCGGGCGAGCAAGCCAACGAAACGACCTTCCACGCGATCACCCACCGGGCGGCCCGGTTCGAGTTCATTCCGTACCCGGAGACTGGCGGAAGATCGGATCAACTCACCTTCGAAGGGGCCGGCAAGTCCCTGAGGTTGATCGCCCGTGCTCCGCTCCGGCCGCCCTTCTTCTTTGGCGGACTTCACCTCAGCCGTATCTCGGTCTTCGACCCGATTACCCGCGCGAGCACGACCACGATCCTCCCACCGGAAGTCGAGTTCATTCAAGTCGAGAGGGGCCTGGAGGCGGACCTCAACTGGCATCCGCCCGTCGTCCGTGGCAACACAATCCTACGCGCAGCCTTCCCTCGGGTTCGGCGGCCGCGTGACCTGAATGACCTCCCGTTTCTCTCGATGTCCGCGGTCTAT
>JBBRUO010000685.1:0-2959 GCA_038247725.1 Gemmatales bacterium | reverse complement strand
TTCATGCACGCGGCCGAATACCTGCACGCCGCAGCGAAGGTTCTCGACTCAAAAACGTTGGGCCTCGAGTGGGTGCGCGACTTGTGGCAGGGCCGCAGTTCCTTGGTGATCGCGGCGTTGCGCGCGGCACTGGATGTTCGCGGGATCGACGATGAGACGCTCAAGGATGACCACGCGCTGTTCGGGTTGCAGCGGGCGTGGGTGTATTTGACGAACGCATCGGACAAGTTGGACTACCCCAGATATCGCCGCGAGGGACTGCCGACGACGAGCAGCTTGATCGAATCGCGGATCAAGGAGTTCAACGCGCGGCTCAAAGGGAGCGAGAAGTTCCGGTGCGAATCGAACGCGGAGGCGATGCTGGAACTGGTCTGCTGGACGCTCCGCGAAGAGGGCCTCACGTTGGAAGATTACTTCGAAACCCGCCCGACCTCAGCCTTCCGCCGCAAAGACCCGAAAACCCTCGCCTGCTAATCCGGGCAAACCGTGTCCTACACCCGCCGCCGGGCTTGGCGGGCGGGAGCAACGGTTCCAGAATCGCCCACTGGTCGTCGGTCAAGTCGGTCGGGTAAATGCGGTCCACGGGAGGTCCAGGCGGGGTTCGGAAGGAACGGCCCAAACATCCTACGCGCACCGACTTCCGTCAGCTGTAACTTCCCGGATAGACTCTTAGCGACACCCGCCGGAGTCGCCCCGTGAGAACCAGGCGCATCGGATGGACGACCCGACGTACCGGTCGAAGGGGTGGGCGATCGGTTCGGGTCCGGTGGAGGCGGCGTGCAAGCAGGTGGTGAACCAGCGGCGGAAGGCGACGGGGGCGCGGTGGTCGGAGGCGGACGCCGTGTGCCACCTCCGCGCCCTGTTCCGCAGCGAACTCGGCCCGTGGGACGCCTACCGGGCCACCAACGCCGAGTGAATCCCACCGACACAAGTGACGCTCACCCTCACTTCTTCCCCGCATCCGACGGGAGCAATTTCAGCTCGGCGAGCCACGCCAGCGAGCGGGTCTGCCAGGCGTCCCACATTGGCCCCTTGTACCCGTTCAGCCCGTGGCCGCCGGACGCCAGTTCCAAGTACTCGGCCGGCACCTTCCGGGCGACGAGAGCGTCGTGAAACGCCTTGCTGTTCTCCGACACCACCACCCGGTCGTCCTTCGCGTGGGCCAGGAACGTCGGCGGGGTCTTCGCCGTCACCTGCTTCTCGTTCGAGAAGTGGGTCAGCAGTTTCGCATCGGGCCGTTTCCCAAGCAGGTTGGTCCGGGAGCCGCCGTGCGCCTTCTCACCCATCGTGACGACCGGGTAAATGAGGATGATGAAGTCCGGCCGGCACCCTTGCCGCTCTACAGCGTCCTCCGCCTTCGGGTCGCCGTCGTCGAAGTGCGTGCCGGCGGTCGAGGCCAAGTGACCACCGGCCGAGAACCCGATGATGCCGACCTTCGCCGGATCGACCCCCCACGCCTTGGCGTTCGCCCGCACCGTCCGGAGCGCCCGCTGGGCGTCGAGAAGAGGAACGAACGGCCGCCCTTCGGCAGGCGGTACTCCAGAACCACACCCACGACGCCGTGCTTGTTCAACCAGTCGGCGATCCCGTGCCCCTCGGCCCCGGTCACCAGGCCGCCGTAGCCGCCGCCGGGGCAGATGACGGCGGCGGTGCCGTTGGGCTTCTCCGGCCGGTGGACGGTGATGACCGCCTCGGCCTTCTCGAAGGTGCCGTCGCCCTGCGGCGCGCGCTGGTTCCAAAGCTTCAGCCGCTCGGGTTCGGCCTTCTTGGGCGGGTCCGCCGCGCGGGCCGCCTCGGCGAGGAAGAGGGCGGAAGCCGCGAGCAGGAGTCGGACTCGTGTCATGAGTTTGTTCCAAGGGATCGGCCCAGGAGAACGTCCACGTCACGGCCGTCGATGCAGTCCGGCGTGGGTCCGCGACGCTGCGGTCGCTCTGCCCGAATCACTTCTTGGCCTTCACGTCCACGGGATCGACGCCGAGCAGCTTGCCGGTTTTCTCGGACACGGTGTTGGCGAGCAGCCCGCTCGGGTCGCACCCGGCCGCCACGGAGACGATCTTCCCGCCCTTGGCGATCAGGAAGTTGGTCGGCATCGTCTTCGTCTGGAACACGGTCCAACTCTCGCCCTTCGGATCCACCGCGTACAGCACGTCACCGAGTTTCTTGTCGGTGGCGTACTTCGCCATCTTCGCGTCCGGCTCCTTGAACACGTACAGGCTGATGAGGCCTTGGCCCTTGTACGCCTCGTCGATCTTCTGGAAGTAGGCGAGTTCCTTGTCGCACCCGGAGCAGCCGCAGGTGAGGCGGACGAGGACCGGCCCCTTGGCGGTCAGGTCGGCGAGGTTCACCGTCTTGCCGGCGGCGTCCTTGATGACGAACGCCGGGGCCTGCGCGCCGACGCCGACTTTCGGCTTGGCGGGCGGGTCAGCCGCGGCCAGCGGCAGGGCGAGGAACAGCGCGGCGGTCAGGGAGCGAGTCATGGGTACCTTCGGACAGGGAATTGGGGTAGGATTGTAACCGGCAGGATGGTGAGCGTATCACGCGGCCAGAACCGGTGCGAGAACAATCGCCACTCGGAATCGATGCCATGCCTTCCGCCCGTCGGCTCGTCTCGTTGACCCTGGCAATCGCGTTCTTCTCCTTGGCGGTCCTGTGTGGCGATGACAAGAAGCCCGCCGATGCCGCCGTGGTTGCCGTGGACGAAAAGGCCGACACAACTGCCCGTGTCGCCGCGATTCGGACTCTCGCTCGTCATCCGTTCGCGGACGCGCGACCTCTGCTGGCCAAATGCCTGGAGGTTCGTCAGCCGCAGCCGGTGCAACTCGCGGCGCTGGAAACCCTCGCCACGTTCGATGCGGCCGGTGTGCCGGAGGCGGTGTTGGCGTTGTGGCCGGCGATGACCCCGACCCGCCGCGCGGCCGTCCTGGACGCCCTGCTCGCGCGCCCCGCGTGGCGCGGTGCG
>JBBRUO010000684.1:0-2965 GCA_038247725.1 Gemmatales bacterium | reverse complement strand
CCAGGGCTGCTCAGAGATTGAAGAGAAGCGGACTGAACCACGAAGAGCACGAAGGACACGAAGTGGAAGAACCGAGCGGAACACACAGTTATTCTTCGTGCTCTTCGTGTCCTTGGTGGTTCAACATCTTGCCCAACTTCATCCGCTGAACAGCCCTGCTTACCCCGCTTTTTCGCTTGCCTTTCTCGAACCCCATCGGTATTCGCCCCGCTCATCGAAACAAGGGGGGCCATCCGTGAATCCGCCACGCTTCCGGCGTCTGGGCTGGGTGTTCGCGTGTCTGCTGTGTTTCCCACTCGTGGGTCTCGGCACGGCGTGCCGGTTTCGCCGCGTGGAAGACCGGCCGACCCCACTCCCGCAGGATGTGGAGCCGAACGACCTCGTGGACGCGAGTTACGCCTCCCAACCCTCGGACCCCCTGGGACCCTTGGACTCGGCCGAAATCGAGCGGGTGGTGGTGCAGCGGCGGGCGGAGGCGGCCGTGGCCCGACGGGCCAGGGAGGAGCGTGTCTCGAAGGCGACCGGCAAGCCCTACAAGCAGCGCGAATACAACCTGTTGTTGCTGTCCGGCGGCGGCGTGTATGGCGCGTACCCCGCCGGCGTGCTGTGCGGGTGGACGGCCTCCGGGAAACCGCCGGACGCCGGCGGCCGGCCGACGTTCGACGTGGTGACCGGGGTGAGCACCGGGGCGTTGATCGCCCCAATGGCGTTTCTCGGCTCGGAATACGACGAACTGATGAAGTCCTTTTTCACGACCGTCCGCAACGACGACATCTTCAAGATCCGCCGCTCCATCCGCTCCTACTTCGCCGAATCCTTGGCCGACAACTCCCCGCTGCGTAAGAAGATCGATTCCGTCATCACCTCCGAGCTGATGGCGAAGATCGCGGCGGAGAACGCCAAGGGCCGGCGGCTGTACGTCGGCACGACGAACCTCGACACGAAACGGCTCGTGGTGTGGGACATCGGGGCCATCGCCGCCAAGGGGACGGCCGAGTCCCGCGCGCTGATCGTGAACGTGATCCTGGCGTCCGCCGCCATCCCCGGCTTCTTCCCGTCCGAGCGGTTCAACATCACCATCGACGGCAGACCGTACGAGGAGATGCATGTGGACGGCGGCGTGGCGCGGGCGCTGTTCTTCCGCCCGCCGTACATCCCGCCCGAGGAGCCGGAGCACGACGCGGATTCGCTGACCGGGACCAACCTGTTCGCCATGGTGGCGGGCAAGGCGTACCCGGACCCGGAAGGGATCAAACCCCGGACCATCGCCATCGTCGGCGCGGCGGTGTCGAACCTGTTGTACGTCTCGGCCCGGAACGACCTGTACCGGTTCTACATGTACAGCATGATCACGGGCATGGACTTCTTCGCGGCTCTGATCCCGCCCGACCTGAAGGTGACCAACTCGAGTACCAACTTCGACTCGAAGGAGACGAGGAAGATGTTCGAGGAAGGGTACCGGTTGGGTGCGCGGGGGGCGTTCACGAAGAAGCCGAGAGTGGACCCGAAGGGCACGACCGACGAGCCGAAATACTACACCTACGCCGACGGCACCAAGATCCTGTTCAAGGAACCCGGCCCGGCGTGGCGGAACTCGCCGCCTGGGGTCGAGGCTGGCGAACGCAGCCGGAACCGCGCCGGCCTGGAACTGGTCGTGAAACCGACCGACAACGCGCAAAAGCAAACGAAGGGAACTGACCAGAACGTCGGCGGTGCGCCGCCAGTCGCCAAATGACCGTCGCCGCTAGCGGCCGAGACCACCGGACATCCCGGAGCCGATTGGGAAGGCCGACCGGAGGGCGGCGCGATTCGCTTCCTGTGTCTGGCTCCCCTCTCCCCAGTTCCCGCGCAGCGGGGAACGCCCGAGGGAGAGGGGTTGGGGGGTGAGGGCGAAATCGCGATGCCAGAAAGTTTTGCCACACCCGTACGAGGGTGGTGATCGAGTTGCGCATCGTGGAATCCTTTCTCGATGGGAGCCGGTTTTCCGGCGCGGGCGCTGGCGTCCCCGAGGATGACAACAAAAAAAGCCGCCCCAATCCTGGGGCGGCCGTTGGTCCGTCTTCGATCGAGTTACTTCTCCGACACGGCGAACTTCATGTCGGTGGTCACGTCGGCCCCTTTCGTCGGGTGGCCCGTCACCTTCAGTCTGAAGTCGCCGATCGGGGCGTCCGCCGCGGCCTTGACCACGACTTTCGCTTCCGAGATGCCGCTCTTGATGACGGGGGAAGACGGCTCGATGGTGACGCCCTTCGGCAGGTTGTCGAACTTGATGGTCACGTCGTCCACGAATTGGTCATCGCGGCTGATGGCGACCGTGTAGTTCTTCGTTTCCCCTTGCTTGACGCCGGCCGACCACAGGGCGTTCCCCGGCGGGTCGAGGGAGAACGTGGCCCGCGGCTTGACGGTCAGCTTGAGGTCCACGTTCGAGTTCGGGCCACTGGCCGGTTTCCCGGTCACCTTCACGACGTACTCGCCGGGGGTGGCGTTGTCGTCGGCGGTGACGGTGAATTTCACCTCGTCGGTCCCGTTCGGGATCGACTTGGTGGCCGGGGTCAGTTTGACCCCACTCGGCAGGTTGCCGAACTCGAGGCCGACTTCCTGGGTGAAGCCGGTACCCCGCTTGATTCCGATGGAGCTGTCGGCCGGTTTGCCTCCCGCGTACACCGTCACCGACGAGCTGGTGATGGTGAACGTGTTGTCCTGGCTGCCGACCAACGGCTTGTCCGGGTTGTTGGCCCCCGGCCCACCGGGGTTGCCTTCTTTCGTGCCGCACCCGGTCAGGGCGAGCAGGCCCGCCGACGACAGCGACAGAAACATCGCGATGGTACGCTTCATTGTGAATTCCTCGAAACAGGTGATTGCCGCAGGCCACTTCGTGCCGCACGGCGGAACTCGGATTTCCCTTGGCCCGCTAGTGATCCCGTTCGCACATCTGGCTGACAGGAGCAGGGCCAACTGCGGAAGT
>JBBRUO010000683.1:0-2968 GCA_038247725.1 Gemmatales bacterium | reverse complement strand
CTTCCGTCTCACTGCCCCCCCAATCCACCGCAGTTTGCCCCACAGTCCGGGCGGCGGGATGCGGCGCTGGGCGTGTTCCAGTTCCGCCTGCCGTTGCCGGACTTCATCGGCCGCCGGGCAGTGGTTCGGTTGCAGGAACAGGCCCGCCAATTGTCGCACCCGCTCGTCCTCGTCGCCGGCCACGTCGCAGTACTGCTCCTGCGTGAAGCCGCCGAGGAAGCCGAGGATGTCCGGGGTGAACCGATCCTCGCGCATCGCAGCCGCGCGGATCACGTCAGCGCCGAAGTAGCTCATCGCACCGCTGACGCGGAAAAACCCGGCCACATCCGCGAACGCCGGGCTGCGAAGTAGATCGAACACATGGCCCAGCACTTCCGTAGTCACGTCGCGCGGCTTCGGCTTCACCGAATACGCTTGCGGCAGCAGCACCCGCACTGACACGCATTCGGGCACATGCACCGCGCCGCGGCGGAAGGCCGTCACCAGCCACGCGAACCAGTCCGAATACCACCGCAACTCCGAGCGGAACCCGCCGACCGCTTGCAGGTCCGTCGTGTCGATCAGGATCGCGTGACCGGGCAGGTTGCACCGCAAGTTCGTCGCCACGTCCGCCGGCGGGAAGAACGTCGGCCGGTCGCACCAGCCGGACGGGTTCTCGATTACCGTGCCGTCGTCGCCGTGCCGGTGGGAGTCGTACCCGAAGGCGACTCCGGCGTGCGGGTGCGCGGCGAGCGCGGCGGACAGCTTTTCAAAGAGCGTCGGGAGTGTGTAATCGTCGGCCGCGCCGAGGAAGCAATACCGGCCTTTCGCCTCCGCGATGCCGCGATTGAACGCCCCGCAAACGCCAAGATTCCGCTCGTTGCGAATGACCCGGATGGTCGCATTCCGCCGGGCGAAGTCATCCAGGACGGCGAGGCTGCCGTCGGTGGAGCAGTCATCGACAACCAGGATTTCCGCCGCCCGTACCGTCTGGGCCAACAGCGCCGACAGGCACCGGGGCAGATACCCCGCGTGGTTGTAGTTGGCGATGATTGCCGTTATTCCGGTCCCCCTCTCCCCTGGGGGAGAGGGGTTAGGGGTGAGGGGGATTGCGTGCAACTGATTCCCTCTCCCCCTAACCCCCTCCCGCCAGGGGAGGGGGGAACCAGCGAAGACCACTCAAGCCGCCTTGCTCGCGTGTTGCGCGGTCAGGTGCGCCTGCATCGTCTTGATGTTCGAGTACAGCGGTTCGGTGAACGAGTTCGGGATTTTCCCGGCCTGGAAGGCTTCCACCAGCCCGACGATGGCGTCCCGGACGGTGTACTTCGGGGTCCAGCCGAGTTCCCGCTGAATCTTCTCGGAAGACACCCGGTAACTCCGCAGGTCGTTGCTCACCGACGTGACGATCTTCACGTGGTCGCCGACCACTGACTTCACCAACTCGGCGATCTCGCTGATCGTGAGGTTGTGCCAGCCGGCGTTGAAGATCTTGCCGTCGATCTTCTCGGCCGGCAGTTGCAACGTTTCCAGGTACAAGTCGGTCATGTCCTGGATGTGCAGGTTCGGCCGGTGCTGGCTGCCGCCGAAGACGGTGATCTCGCCCTTGTTCACGGCCAAGTTCGTGAGGATGTTCACCGACAGGTCGAGCCGCAGGCGGGGGCCGTACCCGCAGATGGTGGCCGGGCGAAGCGTCAGGCAGGTGAAGCCGGGCTCCCGTTCCGATTCCAGCACCTCTTCGCACATGGCCTTGAACTTGGAGTAGTCCGTCAGCGGTTGCAGGCTGAGTTCTTCCGTCACCTTCTCCTCGTCCTTGATGCCGTAGACGCTGCTCGACGAGGCGTAGATGAACCGCTGGACGCCGTGCTTCTTGGACAGTTGCACGAGCGGCAGGAAGGCGTCGTAGTTAATGCTCTTGCCGAGCGTCGGGTCGAGTTCGAAGCTGGGGTCGTTCGAGATGCACGCCAGGTGGATGACGGCGGTGCAGCCTTTCACGGCCTTGTCCACGACCGCGCGGTCGCGCATGTCGGCCTTGATCTCGGTCAGGTTCGGGTTGCCCTTGGACGACGCCAGGACATTATCGCCGAAGTAGTAGGTATCGAGGACGCGGACTTTGTGCCCGGCGGCCAGCAGCTTCGGGATGAGGACCGAGCCGACGTACCCGGCCCCACCAGTGACGAGAACGGTGTGGGAGGTCATTTGGGTTCCTGATTGGTTTGGTTTTGTTCCCCCCTCCCGCCAGGGGAGGGGGGAACCAGCAAAGACAAAACCTACGCCGCTTCCGCCTTCTTCCCGTCGCCGGTGTGGATCTTCAGCAGGCATTCGATGTGCCGGTACAGCGGCAGTCGCTCGATGCTGCGGGCGTTGCCGAGGATCGTCACCGCCTCGGCTCCGACGATGTTGCCCAGGAACGTGACCGCGTCCGGCGGCGCGCCCAGGGCCACGGCCATCGCGGTGACGCACAGCACCGCGTCCCCGGCCCCCACCCGGTCCACTATCTTCGTGGCCAGCGCCGGGGCCTGATAGTACCCCTGCGGGGCGACGTGATACAGGCACCCGTCCTTCCCCTGCGTCATCATCACGCGGGGGCAGTGGCTGCGAACCGCGACGTGCCGGGTCATCTCGGTGTCGGTCATCCGCCGGCTGCGGGTCTCGAGGGCGAACTCCCGCTTGGCCAGGCAGACGTAATCCGCGCGGGGGTACTTGGACACCATGTTGAACCCGTGGTTGCCGGCGTTCGACTGGGTGTTCACGGCCAGGAACTTGGCGTGGTTGCACAGCACGTCCACCGCGCCGGGCGAGAGCATCCCGTGCCCGTAGTCGGCCACGATCACCACGTCGTACTCGGGCAGGATGGCCCGCAGGTGGTCGCACATGGCCACGTCGTCGTGCGCGCTCAACGCCTCGTCGTTCATCTGGTACACTTCGAACATCTTCTGCGACAGGTACTTCTCAACGTACCGCTTCTTCACGATGGTCGGCGAGTCCGGCT
>JBBRUO010000682.1:0-2969 GCA_038247725.1 Gemmatales bacterium | reverse complement strand
CTTGCACCTGATGCACGACGCCGGCCAGACCAACCGGCGGGGGGCCACCGAACACTTCCAGATCCACCCCGAGGACGCCATCGACCTCATCCACGCTCAGCAGTGTGAAACATGAAACGGCCCTGCCCCCTAACCCCCCTCCCGCCAGGGGAGGGGGGAACCAGCAAAGACACAATCACCATCCGCGGGATCCTTTTTACTGCCCGCCGATCCAGCCGACGTAGAAGCTGAAGATCTGCTCGCTGTCGAAGCGGCCCTTGCGGATCGGCCAGGCGAAGTCCAGGGCGATGGGCAGCGGGCCGAACGCCGGCACCTGGATGCGGAGGCCGACCCCGACCGACACCCGGTAGTCGCGGATGGCCACGTCGCTCTCGATGGTGCCGTGGTCCACGAAGGTGACGAACCGCACCCGCTCGTTGGCCATCAGCGGGATCTGGTACTCGGCCGTGTTCAGGAAGGCGAACGACCCGCCGACGTTCATCGGGGCGGAGCCGGGCGCGCCCTGCTCGAACGGGCCGACCCCGCGGAAGGTGAACCCCCGCAGGCTGCGGAACCCGCCGCCGTACACCCGCTCGTACACCGGCGCGTTCTCCGGCATGACGGTCAACTGCGACCGCAGGGCGAACACCCCTTTCCACCCGCCGTCGCGGGCCTGGTGGACGGTCCAGAACTTGGTCCCCTCGACGGTGGCGATGGGGAAGCTGTTGGTGCCCAGCACCTGCTCGACGCTCATGTCCAGCACGCTGCCGGTGTTCGGCATGAGGAAGCTGTCGCGGGTGTCGCGGGTGAGGCCGCCCCGCAGGCCGAGGACGAAGCTGTTCCCCTGCGACCGGCGGATCGAGTCCGGGGCGAATTCGGGGATGTTGTACAGGTTCACCCCCTCCGCCCGCACCGACGCGTTGGCGTGCCACACCCCGTATTCGTCCAGCCGTCGGTCCACCGTCACCCGGTCGCCGAACCGGTTCTCGTAGTACTCGAAGAACGCCCGCCCGCTGTAATAGATGCTGTTCGTCAGGCCGTAGGGCTGGTCGAACAGGAACGGCTCCCGCCACGTCGCCTCGTACCGCTGGATGACGGTGCCGGGCATGGCCGTCAGCCGCAGCTCCTGGCCGCCGCCGCGGAACGCCTTCCCGCCGAGCAAGTCCGACACGCTGGTCGGCACCTTCAGGATGTCGAAGTTCCGCTGGTTGACGGTGAAGGTGCCGTTCAGGCCGGCGTTCGAGTTGACCCCGACTTGCAGGCCGACCATGCCGGTGCGCGTTTCGCGGACGGTCACGCGGATGTCGCGGAACGGGCTGTCCGGGTTGTCCGGCGGCAGCACCTCGATGGCCGGCGGCGGGTCGTTGTCGAAGATTTGCAGGCGGATCAGGTTCTGCCGCGCCTCTTCGATGCGGGGGTATTCCAGAATCTGGCCGGGGTTGATGCCGGTGAGTTGGTTCAGGATCACCCGCTGCTGCGTCACCGAGTTGCCGACGATCTCGATCTTGCCGACGCGGTCCTGGCCGCGAGGCACGCCCGGCCCGTTGTCCGCCGGGTTGGCCGGTGCCCGCATCGGCTGCCTCACCTGGTAATGCACGTCCACGACACCGGGTTGGCCCGGCACCAAGAACACGCCCGGCTCGACCGCCGCCTGAATGCCCTCGTACCCGATCATGGTGCCGATCCGCTTCACGTCGGCCTGGACGACCGATTCGTCGTAGGGCTTGCCCGTCTCGACGGCGATGGCCTTGCGGATGCGGGCCTCCGGCACCGTTAGGCTGCCGTCCACCCGCGTCTCGCGGACGGTGTACATGCGGCCTTCGTTGATGTGGAACGTCACCCGCATGGCACCGAGGTCGTCCGTCTGTTCGTAATGCGGGACGATCTGCGCGTCGAGGTAGCCGAGCCGGCGGTAGTAGTTCAACAACTGCTGGACATCGTCGTTCAATTTCGCCGCCACGAACCGCTCGGTCAGGATGGTCGGCGTGCCGAGCCGCGCCCCCTTCGTGTTGACGACGGTGCGGAGGCGGCCGTCGGAAGCGATCTTGTTCCCCTGAAAGTTCACCCGCCCGACTCGCACCACCGGTCCCTCGTGGATGTTGAAGACCACCTCCTCGTCGGTCGGCTGGTCGCCCTTGAGCAGCGACACGACCGCGTAATAGCGGCCGTCGTCCTGGAGCTTGCGTTGCAGTTGCGACGCCGCGTACCGGTTGTTCGCCGGGTTCATCGCCGCGCCCTGCCGCACCTGACTGAGAACCAGCGCCTCGTACAGGTCGCTCTCGCTGTAATGCTTGTTGCCGAGGAAAGAGATCTTGTGGACGGTGGACGGCAGTTCCTTGACGTGGACGAACACCAGCACCCGCCCGTCCGGGGTGAACGAGGTCTTCAACTCGACCCCGTTGGGGGCGAACCAGTTGGACTTCATCAGCCGGCTGACGTCGTCGCGGGCGACGGACTCGTCATAGCTCTTGCCCTCCTTCGTCAGCATCTTGCCGAGGATGTGCTGCTTCGACCGCAGGCGGTTGTTCACGGGGATGACTTCAGCCACCACCCTGCCGCCGGGCTGCTCTTCGGCCGCGGCGCGGGGCGGCCCGGCGAACAGGCAAACGGCGACGACGGCGGCGGCGATAAGGCGGGAGCGCGAAGGACGGTGGACGGGCATTCGGCGGTTCCCCCCGGAAGCGCGGTTCGAGCCGGCAAAGGACGGCAATCCGGCGGGGGCATACCGGTCGCGGGATTTTCTGTCAAGGCGGCGCGGCCGGCGGCCGACAGCGGCACCAGGGCCATTTCTGGTTTGAGGCTGGTGAAGGTTGGGGGGATTGGGTATCGGGCTACCTTCCGCCGTCCGGGAGGCTGAGCCATGCCGAAGTCGCTCGTCGAGGTGTTCCACGCCGTGTTCGATCCCAGTGGTGGGGGGGGCGGGGTTGAGGGGGTGGGAAAAAGAGGGGTAAATGGGTGGGTTGAGTGGTAAAAAGCTGGATAACCCGGGG
>JBBRUO010000681.1:0-2972 GCA_038247725.1 Gemmatales bacterium | reverse complement strand
TTGCAGCGGCTGCGAGATCGTCACCCCGTTCGCCAGCGGGGCCGGTTCGACCGGCAGCACCAGCCCCGGCACGGCATCGGGGAGGAATGGCGACGACTGACCCGCCGCCGGGCCGACGCCGGCGAACAGCATTCCGAGCGTGATCGCCCACCGGTCCCGCATGACATCCCTCGGATCGGACGGTTCGCCCCGCCGAGGTATGCCAGCAGGTGGGGGAATTGTCCAGGGGAATGCGGCCGCGGGGTGTGGCAACACTGTCTGGCGGTCGGCAGTTCTGGCTCGGTCGGAGGTTGATGAAGACCTCACCCCCCAGCCCCCTCTCCGTCCCGGAGAAGGGGTGGTCAACCCGCACCGGTGAAACAACAGTCAGCGGATGGAACCGAGCCACCTTGGGAAGTCGAACAGCGAACACGGGTGACCGGTCACGTTTCCCGATTGAACACCCCCTCTCCGGGACGGAGAGGGGGCCGGGGGGTGAGGTCTTCCGCCTTGCCAAAACGATTCGCCAGACCCGTGTAGCAATTGATTTTGGCGTTTCTGGGCGAACCCGGCCCGCCAGGGCCGTGGGTGCATGGAAATGGAATCCCGGAGTCGCCCGCCGGGCATTGGAAACTCACCCGCCGATGGCCTTCAGGAAGGCGGCGGTGAAGGCGGGCAAGTCCTTCGGCGTGCGGCTGGTGATGACGTGCCCGTCGATCACCACCTCGGCGTCCACCCACTCCGCGCCGGCGTTCGTCATGTCGTCCCGGATGGACGAGAAACTGGTCGCCTTGCGGCCCTTCAGCGCGGCGGTCGAACACAACACCCACGGGCCGTGGCAGATGGCCGCCAGCGGCTTCTTCTGCTCGTCCGCGTCGCGGACCAGTTTCAACATGTCCGGGCTGCGGCGGATGTAATCCGGGCAGAACCCGCCGGGGATGACCACCCCGGCGAAGTCGGCGGCGAGGACGTCCTTCGCCGCCACGTCGGCGACGGCCGGGTAGCCGAGCTTGCTGGGATAAGTCGCGCCGGCCGTCGGCCCGACCAGCACGGGGAACGCGCCGGCCTCCTTCAGCCGGAAGTACGGGTACCACAGTTCGAGTTCCTCGTACTTCTGCTCGACGAGGACGGCCACATGCTTGCCGGTGACGGACATTGGGGAGACTCCGGGAGAGGGGTTTGGCGGGACACGGCGGCGTCACCCGGCGGGGAGGGCCGGGTTCGCCGACTGAGGCGGGGGCGGGGTGCCCTTGTTCGCCTCCGCGGCCTCCTTCGAGTACAGCACCAGGAACGTGCCCGCCGCCACCATCAAGATGCCCACCGGCAGGTGCCAGGAGGACGGGGCCTCCAGGTGGAACAAGGCCCACCGGCCGCTGTCCTTGTCCGGGTGCCAGACGAGGCTGAGCAGGGTGTTGACGAGCGGGGCGAGGCAGAAGATGAGCGGCGCGATGTACAGGCGGTAGCTGGCCAGATACCGCTTCTGGCCCGCCTTGTACACGGCCAGTTCCTCGGCCAGCACGGCCTTCTTCGCCGGGTCCGGCTCGGCATCGACCGTCGCGGTCAGGGCCGCGACGCTGCCGGTGAACTCCGCGCGGGCGGTGTCAGTGGCGGCTTTGCTGGCGAAGATCACGCAGATCGCGCCGACCGCCCCCATCATCCCGGCCAGCCCGCTGAACACCAGCCCGGTGGACTGCCACTTCACCCCCGCGTCGTCCCGCAGGGCCATCAGCGCGACGGGGACGACCACCGCCAGCACGAAGTACGCGACGCCGACGCACAGGATGGACGCCAGCCGCCCGCCGATGGCCTTCGGGTCGGCCGGGGAGAGCATCTGCCCGCCGAAGAAGATGAGCGGCACGTAGGTGCCCCAGGCCAGCCCGGCCAGGATGACGTAGCCCCACCACGGAATGTTCATGAACGGTCCTTGCGAAAGCACGACGGCGGATGGTGAACGCGGTTAGTGTAGGCGCGGGGCCGGCCGGCGGGCACCCGCCGGGGTCAGCGGTTGGCGGTCGCGTTCTCGGCGGCGGCGGGCACCCGGCCGCCCCGCGCCCAGCGGGCCGCGCACGCGAGCCACCCGCGCGCCACCCCGACCGGCCGACCGGACCACGCGCCCGCCCGCAAGTACCACCGGGCGGCCGTCCCCGGCTCGGCGTCCCGCAGGACGTACCCGAGGGTGTGACAGAGGGAGGCGTACCCCTCGCGGATGACGGGGCGGGGGATGCGGTGCCGCAGCCCCCGGCGGAACAGCGCCCGCGTCATGATGGACAGCGCCGTCGCCACCCGGTCGGTCAGCTTCTTCGACAAGTTGCCGTGGCCGGTGCGGTACAGCACCAGCGGTTCGGGCGCGAAGTCGAACGGGTGGTGCGCCGCCACTCGCAGCCACAGGTCGTAGTCGATGGACAAATCGAGGTCGGGGTCGAACCCGCCGACGTGGTCGAACACCGCCCGCCGGACCATCACTGACGAGAAGCAGACGAAGTTCTTCTGGAAGACGGCGCGGAGCACGTCGCCCCGCTGGTCGGCCGACGGCGGCACGGAAACGGACACCTCCCGTCCGGCCTCGTCGATGATCCGCCGGCCGGTGAAGCCGACGCCGGCGGCCGGGTTCGCGCGGAACACCGCCAACTGGCGTTCCAACTTGGTCGGCAGCCAGGCGTCGTCGGCGTCGAGGAACGCCACGAACTCGCCGGCGGTCAGGCCGAGGCCGAGGTTCTTCGCCCGCGACTGGCCGAGGGAATCCGAGCGGACGTAGCGGATGCGGCGGTCGATGAGGTGCGGCGCGACCACCGCTTCGGTGCCGTCCGTGCTGCCGTCATCGACGACGATCAGTTCCCAGTCGGCGAACGTCTGCGCGACGACGGACTCGATGGCCTGGTCGATGAACCGGGCGTAGTTCTTCGCCGCCATGACGACGGACACGGTCGGGTTCGTGTCTTTGCTGGTTCCCCCCTCCCCTGGCGGGAGGGGGGTTAGGGGGGAATTGGACTCCC
>JBBRUO010000680.1:0-2985 GCA_038247725.1 Gemmatales bacterium | reverse complement strand
GGAAGACTCCCCTCCCGCCGCTGCGCGGCGACCTCCCCTCAACGAGGGGAGGTGGGTTGCGTGCCCCTCGCGGCAGTTGGGACAACGTCGGTGGGCTCGTGGATCAGAGATTCAATTTGAAGACGGATTCACCGCAGAGGGCGAGAGAGGGGCGCGGAGAAAATACCGGGAAAGAGGGTTTCTTCCTCATGTGCCCTCTCGCGCCCTCTGCGGTGAAATTCCGCCCAACTTCAACCGCTGAACAGCCTGGACGCCGGGAATGTGGGGAGGGAATGGCCCGTCCGACGGTCACTCCGTCAGTTCGATGTGGAAGTCGAAGACGTTCACCTTCCCCGGCTTCACTTCCCGCTCGATGCCGGATTTGTCCGGCCGCCGCAGCGCCGATGGGAACGCCGTCCCGTTCGCCTCCAGCCCGTACCACTCCGGCGGGTCGGCAATCGCCACCCGATACCAGCCGGGCGGGACCGCCGTCTCGCCGCCGGCCAACTGATACGTCCCGTCGGCCTCGACCGTGGCACTCAATAGCGTTCCGGTGGTGCCCCGCTCCTGATCCGGGACGAAGACGATCATCCCCCCGGCGAGCGGGTGGCCGTGAAACGACGCCGCCCCGCGGACCACCGTCGGCCCGCGGTCGGCCGAGTTCCCGCACCCCGCCGCCACGAGCGCGAATCCGGCCACCCACCCCAACCGGCTGGACCGGCAACGACTTCCGACCATGACTGCCTCCCGTTCGGGGCGCGGCCCGGCACAACCGCGACAGGCGTTCCCAACGGAAGTATCGGCTGCCTCGCCGCATCTGACCCACCGCATTTCCTTCGGATTGACGACCGCCGCACGGTACGGTAGAACTCGCCGACCACGGGAACAGGCCGGACGGAACTCGGTCAACCCGCGGCGGCGGTGCCAGGGGGGAGTGCGGAACGCCACCCACCGCCGGGACGGAACAGCCAGAGGAGGGCGAACGTGAAGCGAATTTACTTGCTGCTGGCCGTGGCGGTCGGCATCGGTGGGGTGGCGGGCGGGCTCGGCCGGTTGGCCGCGCAGTCGCCGGGCGGAGCGGGGGCGGCTCCCGGTGGCCCGGCCCCGGAGCGGAAAGACCCGCCGCGGATCGCGGTGTTCAACGCCGCCAAGGTGATGAGCGAGTTCCAGAAGTGGAAATACTGGTCGGTGACGATGGTGAACAAGCGGATCGCCAGTTCGGGCGAACTGTCGAAGTTGCGGGCCGAGATGGCCGACATCGAGAATCAGGCGCAGAAGGAAACGCGACAGGCGGAACGGGAGCGACTGGTCCAGACGTTGCTCAACAAGCAGCGCCAGTGGGAAGACATGGACCGAGTGGCCAAGAACCGCATCGACGAGGAAGCGGCGCTACACCTGAAGACGTTGTACTCGGACATCCAGCGGGCGGTCGCCGCGTTCGTCCAGTCGAACGGGTACGACATCGTGTTCGCCTACCCGGACGCGATCACCCAGGAAGACAAGGCGCGGCCGGAGTACATCCAGAGCATGGTGCTGCCGGGCGGGGCGATGCCCTTCCACGTGTCGAAGTCGGTGGACCTGACCGACTCGCTCATCGCCCTGTTGAACAAGAGCTTCCCCGCGCCGGGGACGATCCCGCAGCGGCTCGCCAGCCCGGAGCAGGTGCAACCGGCGGGCGGGACGGGAACCCCGCCGGGCAAGTAATTCCGGTTGGCACTCTGTCCGGCGAGGTCAGTTTTGTTAAATTGCGGTATGTCGTTAACTTGGCGAGGCGGCGATCCGATACAGTTCGGGAACCGACCTCGCCGTCCGATTCGACCCCAGGACGCGAATTTCCCGTGACGGCAGGACGGCCCCGACGACGGCTCTAGCCCGGCTTGTGCCGGAGGGCGGACACGTGCGACGACTCGGCTACCGACAGCAGCGAACTCTAGCCCGCCCGACCGAACTGGCCGGGCCGGGGTTCGTCACGGGCCAGCAGGTCCACGTCCGCCTGCTGCCCGCCCCGCCGGACACCGGCGTGTTGTTCGTTCGGGCGGACTTGCCCTCTCACCCGATCATTTCCGCCCGCGTCGAACTCGTCACCGGCACCCAGCGGCGGACCACGCTCGGCGGCGGGGCCGAGGCGATCACCCTCGTCGAGCACCTGCTCGCCACACTGGCCGGTCTCCGCATCGACAACTGTATCATCGAGTTAGACGGCCCCGAACCGCCGGGCTTGGACGGCTCCGCCGGCGGGTTCGTGGATGTCGTCCTCGAAGCCGGCGTCGTGTTGCAGCCGGCCCGCCGTGACATCTGGACCGTCACCGAACCGCTCAGCGTGGAACAGGGCGGCGCGACCGTCTCCCTCCACCCGCCGGATTCGCCCCACGGCCACCGGTTCAAGACCACCTACCTGCTGGACTACGGGTCGGACTCGCAAATCCCGCGACAGACGCATACCATGACGGTCAGCCCGGAGTCGTTCGTCCGCGAAGTGGCCACCTGCCGCACGTTCGTCCTCGAGCGCGAGGCGCTGGCGCTGCGGGCGAAGGGGGTCGGACGCCACCTGACGCCGCACGACCTGCTCGTGTTCGGGGCGGACGGGCTGATCGACAACCGCCTCCGGTTCGCCAACGAACCGGCCCGGCACAAGGTGCTGGACCTGATCGGCGACCTGTCGCTGTGCGGGTTCGACCTCGTCGGTCACGCCGTGGCGTACAAGTCCGGGCACGGGCTGAACGTGTCGCTGGCGCGGGCGCTGGCCGCCCGGATGGCCGCCGTCACCGGCGGGCCCACCGCCCTCCCACCGATCCTCAGCCGGCCCAGTTTGGCGGGGCGGAAGAAGGTGTTCGTGTGATCCACGAACCCGCTGAAGTTGTGCCAAGTGCTGTTCGGGGAACGCAACCCACCTCCCCTCGTTGAGGGGAGGTCGCCGCGCCAGCGGCGGGAGGGGAGTCTTCGGCTGCCTGTGGGTGGAAGCAATCACCCCACCCCGCCACAGCGTTGCCGACCTCCCCACAACCG
>JBBRUO010000679.1:0-3021 GCA_038247725.1 Gemmatales bacterium | reverse complement strand
TTGGCCGAACGTCGAATCCGCTGATTGGGCGTCTTTCAGTTTCGTCTCCAAGTTCGCTCCGCTCGCCAACCTGCGGATGTCGTGAGTATAGACGTTCTCCAAGGCTTTCTTGTCCAACGGAAAGTCGAACCGGTTCGTCTTCTTGGCGACGCACGCCTTCAGCCCGCAATCGATCACATACCCGGCCAGGTAGTACGCGCCGGCGAAGTGGCCGGCGTCGAGGAGGGTCTTCGCTTCCGCCAGGCGGAGGCGGGCGAGGGCCTGGAACGTCTTGCGGTTCATGCCGGCCTCACTCCCGGAATTGTACCACGCGGCGGCGGGCGCTCGTCGCGTCCGCCGGCCGCGTCAGGCGGTCACTTCTTCTTCGCCCCCGTGATCTCGTCGGCCAGCCAGTCGGCGTCGTACACCTTCCGCATCGCCTCGATCATGCCGCGACTGTCCACCGCCACCGACCGGGCTTCGGACTGGTCGAACACGAAGTCCCACACCAGGCTCTGGATGGTGCCGTCGAAGATCAGCCCGACCACCTCACCCTTGGCGTTCACCACCGGGCTGCCGCTGTTCCCGCCGATGATGTCGTTGGTGCAGACGAAGTTGTACGGCGTCGTCAGGTCGAGCGCCGTCTTGCGGTCCTCGAACCGCTTCGGCAACTCGAACGGGCCGGCGTTCCCCTGCTCCTTGCTCCGCTCGTACAGCCCGGCGAACGTGGTGTACGCGGGCACGTCCTTGCCGTTCTCCTTGAACCCGGACACGGTGCCGACCGACAGCCGCAAGGTGAAGGTGGCGTCCGGGTAGGCGTTCGCCCCGTCCAGCGCGAAGCGGGCTTGCGCCAGCGCGCCGGCCGCCTTCCGCTTCGGCTCGTCCACGTCCGTCTCGTACTTCTTGCGGGCGGCCCGCGCCCGCTCGTCGATGGCGGCCACCAGCGCGACCATCGGGTCGGCGGTCGGCGCGGTCTTCGCCTCGAAGTGCTTGGTCCGCTCGGCCAGATCCTTCAGCTTCGTGCCGGACACCAGCTCGAACGCCCGCTCCCGCGGCGACTTCCCGGCCAGCACCAGTTTCACCAACTCGTCTTCCGCGCCGTAGGTGCCGGCCAGCAGGGTGAGTGAATCGGCCAGTTTCAGGATCTCGTACTCGTCGTCGGTCGGCACCGGGGACAACAGTTGCCGCTTCAGCGCCGGCAGGCGGGCGTCGCCGAACTCCGGCAGCCGGTCTTTCGCCTCCTTCTTGCTCTCGGCCGCGTAGCGGTACAGGGCGCGGGCGTAGCCGAAGAGGGTGCTGTTGAACCCCGACCCCTGTTCCAGCGTGCCGTACTCCTTGGCGTACTCGGCCCGCTTCTTCTCGGCGGCGGCGATGGTGTCGAACGCGGTCATGGCGGTGGCGTGCCAGTCAGGCAGCTTGCGGCCTTCCTTCTGCATGCCGACGATGAAGTCCTTCAGCCGCTTCTCCTCCGCTTCCTTCCGGGCCATCAGCTTCGGGTCGAGCAGCCCTTGCAGGCCGCCGGACCGCGCCTTCCGGCTGTTCTGGATGCCGAACAGGTCGTCCTCCCCGGTCTGCCGGTTCTTTTCGCTGCGGCCGACCCACGCGCCGATGAGCACCTCCAGCCGGTTCAGCCGTTGCAGCAGGTTGGGGAAGCCGGTGTCGCGGAGGTATTCCAACTCGGCCAGGGTGTTCTGCCGGCTGGTGCGGCCGGGGTGCCCGGCGACGAACACCAGCTCGTCCGCCTTGCTGCCGCTCTCGCTCCACTTCAGGAAGTGTTCCGGTTTCAGCGGCTTGTCGTTCTCGTAGACGCGGAAGTAGCTCATGTCGAGGTCGAAGCGGGGGTACTCGAAGTTGTCCGGGTCGCCGCCGAAGAAGGCGGCCTGCTTTTCCGGCGCGAACACCAACCGCACGTCCGTATAGATCTTGTATGTATACAGGTGATACAGCCCACCGGCGTACAGTGTCACCACCTGCCCGCGGACGCCTTTGCCCTCGTCGCTGGCGGCCTTCTCGATCTCGCCGATCTTCTGCTGCCGCGCCTGGAAGGCGTCGGCCGCGGCCATGCCGGGAGTGACCGCGGCGGTCACGTCGGCGGTCACGTCCTTGATGGTTTGCAGGTTGTACAGTTCCAGGTCCGAGCACTTCATCTCCTCGGCGCGGGTCTTGGCCGCGAAGCCGAGCTTGAGGTAATCGACCTTCTTCAGGTCGCTCAGCTTCTGCAACGTGTCGGCCGCGACGTGGTGGTTGGTCATCACCAGCCCGTCGGCGGAGACGAAGCTGCCGGACCCGCCGGGGAAGCGGACGCACGACTTCTGGAGGTGGTCCAGCCACCCGGCCGGCGGCGCGAACTTGTACGTGTCCAGCAGTTGCTTGAGCGGCGGGTTGGAGAACAGCCACATGCCCTCGTCGGCGGCGGCGGGCACGGCGCACGCGACGACGGAGAGGGTGGCGAGCAGTCGGGTCTTCATGGCAGCGAGACTCCCGGGTCGGGGGACATGACCCGGCGACGGCCTCTCCGCCGCCGGAGCGGGTAGTATAGGCGGGACCGGTGTCCCCTCGACTTCGGGGCGAAGCATGCGGTAAAGTGGTGGTGGAGTATGACCCGTCAGCAAAGCGGAGGTGGCCTATGACCGAGACCGCGATCCCAAGAATCCCTCGTTCGGTACGAAGCGGCGTCCCCGCGCCCGCCGAGGCGATTCCTGATGGTGCGCGCGTCCTCGTCGAGCACTGGTGCGCGACGAACCGGGACCGCATCGTCGCCTGCTATCAGACGCCGCGAACGGGTCACCTGTTGGTTGCTGTCATCGGAACGGAGATTGCTTACGACAACCGACTCGGCGACGACGTGGCGGGGCTGGAAGGCTGCCTACTGGACGGCGGATTCCGCGTCGAATCGACCCTTCTCCCGAACGTACCGCTCGCGGAGTTGTCGTACTTCATCCCCCCGGCGAAAGCGGCGCGTGTCGATGCGTGGGTTGCGTTTGGGTAGGTCGCGGTCGAGCCGGCCGAAGGCCGGGGAGGCCCGACGGCCGGGGCTGTCGG
>JBBRUO010000678.1:0-3028 GCA_038247725.1 Gemmatales bacterium | reverse complement strand
GGCATCGCCGACCCGGATCGCGTCGGGTGCATGGGCTGGAGCAACGGCGGCTACCTGACCAACTGCCTCATCACGCTGAAGGATTCGCCCATCAAGTTTCGGGCCGCGAGCAGCGGCGCGGGCATCGTGGACACCGTGAGTGAGTGGGGGTTTAACGACGAGCCGGCGTATCCCATCGTATTTAAGAAGGGGTTGCCGTGGGAGCAGCCGGAGATCTATAAGAAGACTTCGCCGACGTATAACCTGGGCAACGTGAAGACGCCGACGCTCATTCATGTGGGCGGCGGTGATGTACGCTGCCCGCCGGGTCACAGCCGGATGTTGTACCGGGCGCTGAAGGAGAACCTGAAGGTGCCGACGGAACTGATCGTCTATCCCGGCGAACCGCACGGCCTGACGAAGATGAGCAACCGCAAGCTGAAGATGGAGTGGGATCTGGCCTGGTTCGAGAAGTATTTGAAAGGGAAGAAGTGATTGGTTTGTTCCCCCCTCCCGCCAGGGGAGGGGGGAACCAGCAAAAGCAAGCACTTACCCGCGGTCGCCGCCGCCGCGCCGGCCACCGCGTCCGCCGCGATCCCCGCCCCGGTCGCCTCGCTCCGGGCGGTCGCCGCCGCCGTTCGGCGGGCCGTCGTCCTCGCCGCCCACCGGCGCTTCGAGCAGCACCTTCCGGCTCAGTTTCACCCGGTCCTGGGCGTCGATGGCGATCACCTGCACCCGCACCTTGTCGCCGACCTTCACCACGTCGGCCGGGTGCTGCACGAACCCGTGGGCCAACTCCGAGACGTGGCACAGGCCGTCGCGGCCCGGCGAGATTTCCACGAACGCCCCGAAGTCCTTGATGCTCGTCACCTTGCCCTCGTAGATGGTCCCTTCCTTGATCTCCGAGCAGAGGGCTTCGACCTTGGCCTTCGCGGCGGAGGCGGCTTCCATGTCGTTGGCGGCCACGGTGACGGTGCCGTCGTCTTCCACGTCCAGCCGCGCCCCGGTCTCTTCCTGGATGGCGCGGATGGTCTTGCCGCCCGGCCCGATGAGCAGGCCGATCTTCTCCGGGTGAATCTTCACCTGGAACAGCCGCGGGGCGGTGGCGGCGATCTCGGTGCGGGGCTTGGTCAGGGCCTTCAGCATGTCCTTGAGGATGGACTTGCGGGCGACCAGCGCCTCGGCCAGCGCCGCCCGCACGATGTCCTCGGTGATGCCGTCGATCTTGATGTCGAGCTGGATGCCGGTGACGCCCCGCTGGGTGCCGGCGATCTTGAAGTCCATGTCGCCGTAGTGGTCTTCGTCGCCCTGGATGTCGGTCAGGAGGACGTAATCCTCGCCCTTGGTGACGAGGCCGATGCTGATGCCGGCCACCGGGCGGGTGATGGGCACCCCGGCGTCCATCAGCGCCAGCGTCCCGCCGCACACCGACGCCATGCTACTACTGCCGTTGGACTCCAGGATTTCCGACACCAGCCGCACCGTGTACGGGAACTTGCTGGCCGGCGGCAGCACCGCCTTCAGGCTCCGCTCGGCGAGCATCCCGTGGCCGATCTCCCGGCGACCCGGCCCGCGGATCGGTTTACACTCGCCGACGCTGAACGGGGGGAAGTTGTAGTCCAGGTAGAACCGCTTGGAGAACTCCTCCTGCAACCCGTCCACCTTCTGTTCGTCCTGCCCGGTGCCGAGGGTGGCGACCACGAGGGCCTGCGTTTCGCCGCGCTGGAAGACGGCCGACCCGTGCGTGCGGGGCAGCGTTTGCACTTCGGCCCACACCGGCCGCACCAGATTCAGCGGCCGCCCGTCGATGCGGGTGCCGGTCATGGTGATTTCCTGGAACATCCGCTCGCGGAGGGCGCTGAACGCCCCGCTGAACTGCTCCGGCGTGTACTTGGTTTCGGTCGCGCCTTCGGGGAAGTACTCCTTCTTCGTCTGCGCCTTCAGGTCGTCGAGCGCGGCGTACCGGGCCAGCTTGCCCTCGGTCAGGTACCGCTTCTTGAACTCCTCGCCGATCTTCGCGTGCAGTTCGTCCACCAGCGGGTTGTCCGGCGGCGGCGGGGGCAGCACCTTGACGCCGAGGCCGGCCTTCTCGCGCAGTTCCTCGATGGCTTCGATGACCAGGATGCACTGCTGGTGGGCGAAGACGATGGCGGCGGCCATCACGTCTTCCGGCAACTCGCGGGCGAACCCCTCGATCATGCACACGGCGTCGCGGGTGGCGGCGACGACGAGGTCGAGGTCGCTGGTCTCCATCTGCTCGTGCGTCGGCATCGAGACGAATTCCTCGCCGACGCGGCCGACGCGGACGGCCCCGATGGGCTTGAGGAACGGGATCGGCGAGATGTGCAGGGCGGCGCTGGCACCGATCATCGACAGAATGTCCGGGTCGTGTTCCTTGTCGGCGGAGAGAACCTGGCAGATGACCTGCACTTCGTCGAAGTATTCGGTAGGGAACAGGGGACGGATCGGCCGGTCGATCATGCGTGAGGTGAGGATTTCCTTGGTCGTGGGCCGACCTTCACGCTTGATGTAGCCGCCGGGGAATTTGCCGGCGGCCGATGGCTTTTCGCGGTAGTCAATGCTGAGCGGGAAGAAGTCGATTCCCTCGCGGGGATTGCCGGCAACGGCAGTGACGAGGGCCATCGTATCGCCCACACGGACGACAACCGCCCCGTGAGCCTGCTTTGCGAGTTTTCCGGTCTCAATGCTGATGGTGTGCGCACCCAGGGTGCATTCGACGCGACTGACCTGCACGGATAGATTTCCTCTCAGGGATTACGGCAGGAGTTCGGCGGGAAGTTGTCGGTATTCCGTTGTCAGTTGTCAGCGGCGAACAGGATGTGATTAAGGTCGGCCACTGAGAACTGACAACCGGGAACTGACAACTGCTATTTTCGAAGTCCCAACTTCTGGATAATCGCCAGATAGCGGGGCCGATCCGAGATCTGCAGATACTTCAGCAGTGTGGATCGGTTGCTGACCATCTTCAGGAGGCCACGACGGCTCGAATGATCCTTCTTGTGCGCCCGCATATGCTCGGTGAGCTGAT
>JBBRUO010000677.1:0-3078 GCA_038247725.1 Gemmatales bacterium | reverse complement strand
GGGGATAGCGGCTGGCGGTGCGGGTATCAATACGACACGCTGTATCACACGCCGGCGGTGCCGCAGGGCAACCGGGGCAGTTGGAACACCGAGAAGATTTGGCACACGCAAACGCCCGATCAACCGGCGTACATCGTCCCGCCGCTGGCCCACTTCGGCAACGGCCCGGCCGGGATGACGCACTACCCCGGCATCGGACTGAACGACAAATATAAGGATCACTTCTTCGCCTGCGACTTCACCAGCAACCCCGGCGGCAGCAAAATCTGGGCGGTGAGCGTGAAGCCGAAGGGGGCCGCGTTCGAGGTGAACAAGCCGGAGGCGTTCGTGCAGAACATGGTGCCGACCGACTGCGAGTTCGGGCCGGACGGCGCGTTCTACTGGTCCGACTGGGTCGGCGGCTGGAACCCTCCGGGCAAGGGCCGCATCTTCCGCGTGGAAGACCCGGAGGCGATGAAGAACCCGGCCGTCGGCGAGACGAAGAAACTCATCGCCGAGGGGTTTGAGAAGAAGTCCATTGCGGAGTTGGCGAAGCTGCTCGAACACCCGCACCAGATGGTGCGGCTCGAAGCGCAGTACGAACTGGCGGGACGCAAAGAGGCGGTGGCCACATTCGAGAAGGTAGCGAAGGAGTCGAAGAACCAACTGGCGAAGTATCACGCCGTGTGGGGCTTGGGAATGATCGCGATGAAATCGCCCGACTCTGCACAAGAGATTGGACTGAGCCTGTTCAAGCTTACTAAAGAGGGGGATGAGGAACTCCACGTTCAGGTTCTCCGCACAATCAGTCGTTTCAACTCCATACCGCTCTCGCTCGCTCGAGCCGCTGAAGGACAACTCCCGGCCGATGAGCCACGGCTTGCCGCGTTCGCCATTCAGGCGTTCAGCAAGCTCGTACCCACTCCAAACGGCAACCGTGGGCCGATGGGTTACGCCATCCGCTGTAGCCGAGTCTTCGACCTGTTGAAGTCGAACGCCGACAAGGACGTGTATCTCCGTCAGGCGGCGGTGCAAGCGCTGGTGACGATGGCCGCCGGCGATGGTGGCGCGCTGGCCGACATCTGGTCTCAGGCGAAGGTCAAGTACGACGTGCCGGCGGTGCGGATGGGCGTCGCCCTCGCACTGCGGCGGTTGAACTCCGACAAGATCGCGCAGTTCCTGACCGACTCCGACCCGCGCATCGTGGACGAGGCGGCGCGAGCCATTCACGACGAGAACATCATGCCGGCGATGCCCGCGCTGGCGAAGTTGCTGGACAAGTCCGGCGTCTCCGAAGCCGTGCTGTTCCGCGCCCTGAGCGGGAACTTCAAGGTCGGCAAGCTGGAGAACGCCAAGGCCATCGCCACGTTCGCCGCCCGCACGAGCGAGCAGCCGTACCTCCGCACCGCCGCGCTAAAGCTGCTCGGCAGTTGGGCGAATCCGTCCAAGCGGGACGCCATCACCGGCCTACGGCAAGACCTGGAGCCGCGCGACAAGGCCGTCGCCGCCGCCGCGCTGAAGCCGGTCATCGCCGGGGTGTTCAGCGGCCCGGACGCCGTTCGCAAGGAAGCCGTCGCCTGTTCGTCCAAGCTCGGCATCACGGATGTCGCGCCGCTGTTGGCCGGGCTGGTGAAGGACGAAAAACAGGACGGGCAGACCCGCGTCGATGTCCTCTTCGCCCTCAGTGACCTGAAAGCGACGGAACTCGCCGAGGTGTTGAAAGTCGCCGCGACTTCGACCGAAGCCAGGGTCCGCGGCGCGGCCCGCGTGGTGAACGCGAAATCGAACCCGACCGCCGCCGCCAAGGAACTGCCGGACCTGCTGAACGACCCCAAGGCCGCCATCGTCGAGAAGCAGATGGCGTTGGAGGCGCTCGGTAAACTGCCGGAGTCCGCGCTCGTGGATGACGCCCTCGCCGCGTGGTGCGACAAGTACCTCGCCGGGGCAGTGCCGGGTGAACTCAAGCTGGACATCCTCAAAGCGGTGCAGGCCCGCGCCGAGGCCCGGAAGCTGAAGTTGCACGCCGACCTGCGGGCCAAGCTGAAGGAGATCGACACCGCCGCCCGCGCCGCTGAGAAGACGGACCACTTGAGCCGCTTCCGCGAGTCGCTGCTGGGCGGGGACGCCGCGCGGGGCCGGGACATCGTGTTGAACAACTCGGCCGTGTATTGTCAGCGGTGCCACAAGTTGGACGGGCAGGGGGGCGAAGTCGGCCCGCCGATGAACGGGTTGGCCAAGGACAAGACCCGCGACTACCTGCTGGAGTCGATCACGCACCCCAGCAAGCAGATCGCCAAGGGGTACGAGAGCGTCATTCTGGTGCTGCTGGACGGCCGCAGCATTAGCGGCGTATTGAAGAGCAAGGACACGAAGAATTACACCGTCATCACCCCGGAGAATAAGACGCTGGTGATTCCCGTGGACGACGTGGACGCGGCCAAGCCGGACAAGTCCGCGATGCCGGAGGACCTCATCAAGAAGCTGAGCAAGCGGGAGTTGCGCGACGTGGTGGAGTTCCTCAGCACGCTGAAAGAGCCGGCGAAGTGAGGTATGATACCAATGCCCGCCGGTCACGCACCGGCGGGCGTTCCCCGTGGAGGGAGACCCAATGCAGTTGCTGGTACTTGACCCCATTCTCCAGCGCGAGTTACGCGACTCTTACGAGTGGCACACCGAAACCTGGGACGGAGTGGAAGTGATGCCTCCTCTGCCTAACAACGCGCATCAAGAACTTCAGTTCAAGCTGCTCATGCCGCTCGCCGAAGCCGTAGACACACCGGGATTGGGCACCGTCACCGCCGGCGTAAATGTCACCGACCGTCACGTCAACTGGACCTCGAACTTCCGTGGCCCGGACGCGGTCGTTTATCTCCTCACCAATCCGGCGATTAACCACGGCACCCATTGGGAGGGCGGGCCGGACTTCCTCGTCGAGATCATTTCCGAGGGCGAAGACCCGCACGCCAAGTTCGACTTCTACGCCGGGGTGAACACCCGCGAGGTGCTGATCGTCGAGCGCGACCCTTGGGCGGTGGAGTTGTTCCAACTGTCCGGCGGACGGCTCGTCTCCGTCGGCCGGTCGGACTTGGTGAACGGGTT
>JBBRUO010000676.1:0-3084 GCA_038247725.1 Gemmatales bacterium | reverse complement strand
CACCCCGTGACCACCATCTGGCTCAGCACGCAAGCCTTCAACGCACACTCCACCGCGAAACCGGTCGCGTGGTAGGCGAACGAGTACCTCTTCTTTTGGAGGAGCGCCTTCGCGTCCTTCAACCGCTCGGTCGTGAGGCGTTTCAAGTGGGCGAGGTTCATCGCGCCGAGACCGGAACGGGTTTTGTAGGAATGCTACCGTGGCTCCGGATAGTCTACCACTCCAACCCCTTGCCGCATCCCATCAAGGTACCTCCACCCATGCGATTCTTCACCGTCGTGTTCGCGTGCCTTCTCCTCGCGTCGGCGCGAGCGGCCGAGCCGCCGAAGCCGAACATCGTGTACATCCTGGCGGACGACCTCGGCTACGGGGATGTCGGCTGTTACAACCCGGACTCGAAGATTCCCACGCCGAACATCGACCGGCTCGCCAAGGAGGGGCGGCGCTTCACCGACGCGCACAGCGGGTCGGCCGTTTGTACGCCGACGCGGTACGGGCTGCTCACCGGCCGGTACGCCTGGCGGACGCGGTTGCAGCGGAGCGTGATCGGGTATTTCGCGCAGCCGCTCATCGCCGAGAAGCAACTCACCGTGGCCGGGTTGCTGAAGGGGCAGGGTTACGCCACCGCGTGCGTCGGCAAGTGGCACCTCGGCTGGGGCTGGCCCAAACCCGGCGACGGTGGCAAGCGGGACTTCACCAAACCAATCCCGGACGGTCCGACGACGCGCGGGTTCGACAGCTACTTCGGCACCGACGTTCCGAACTACCCGCCGTACTGCTTCATCGAAAACGACCGCACCGTCGGCATCCCGTCCGAGGCCGCGCCCGTCGGCCGCGAGTCGTTCAACATCGCCGGCCTAATGGTGCCCGGTTGGAAGTTGGTGGACGTGCTGCCGGGGTTGGAACAACGCGCGGCAGAAGTCATTGAGAAATCGGCGAAACGCGACAAGCCGTTCTTCCTGTACCTGCCCCTGACCTCGCCGCACTTTCCGGTGGTGCCCGCGCCGGCGTTCAAGGGCAAAAGCCAGGCCGGCGACTACGGCGATTTCGTGGTGCAGACCGATCACGTCGTCGGCGTGGTTCTCGACGCACTGAAAAAAGCCGGCGTCGCCGAGAACACGCTCGTCCTCTTCACCAGCGACAACGGGCCGGAGATCAGCGGCGAGGTGAAAATCGGCGCGTACGACCGGCTCAAGCAGTTCGAGCACGCCAGCATGGGGCCGCTGCGCGGGGCGAAACGGGACGCCTGGGAGGGCGGCCACCGAGTGCCGTTCGTCGCCCGCTGGCCGGGGAAGATCAAGGCCGGCAGCACGAGCGACGAAACCGTCTGCCACGTCGATTTGATGGCCACCTTGGCCGCGTTGTTCGTCGTGAAGTTGCCGGCCGATGCGGGCGTGGACAGCGTCAGCATCCTGCCCGCGCTGCTCGGCGAGAAGCACGACCGCCCGTTGCGGGAGGCGACGGTTCACCACAGCGGCCAGGGCAAGTTCGCCATCCGGCGCGGGGACTGGGTGCTGATCCTCGCGCCGACCGGTGACGACAACCGCAAGAACGGCGAGCCGGCGTGGTTCCAGACGGACCGGGGTTACACGGCCCACACCGAAGCAGGCGAGTTGTTCAACCTGAAAGCGGACCCGACTCAGAAGAACAACATTTACGCGACCGAAACCGCGAAAGTGCACGAACTCGCGTCGCTAATGGAAAAGTACGTCGCGGACGGCCGCAGCACCCCTGGCCCGAAACAGAAGAATGACGTGGACGTCGTGTGGGACAAACGCGCGAACCCGAAATAGGTCGGTTGAACGGACCGAAAGACGCCCCGCGATTCCCACCTAGAATGGCGGTGTCACGCCGTCCGCCCGTGGACGACCCACACCGGGCGACGGCCGCGCTAATCCGGAGTCATGTCATGGCAGTCGCGGTGTTGGTCCCGAAAGCCGGGGACGCGGTGGTGGAGGGGCGGATCGCCCAGTGGTTCGTCGCCGACGGGGCGGCGGTGAATGCCGATCAGCCACTCTTCGAACTGGAAACCGACAAGCTGACCGTGCCGGTGCCGGCCCCGACGGCCGGTGTGCTAAAACAGTTGGCGAAGGTCGGCGACGTGGTCGCGGTCGAGAGCGTCGTCGCCGAGATCGACCCGGACGGCACCCCGTCGGCTCCGGCCGAGAAGCCCGCGACACCGGCCACCAAACCGGCGGCAAAGGCCGAGCCGCGGCTGTCCCCGGCCGCTGCGGCTACCGTGCGAGACAACGACCTGGATGCGTCCAAGATCGCCGGCAGCGGGCCGCACGGCATCATCACGAAAGACGACACGGCCAAGGCGATGAAGCCCGCCCCGAGCGCCCCGCTCGCCGTCGCCCCGGCCACCCGCGTCTCGACCGACGGCCTCCGCAAGGAAGAGCGGCAGCCGATGTCGATGATCCGCCGACGGATCGCCCAACGGCTGCTCGAAAGCCAGTCCAACACCGCCACGCTGACCACATTCAACGAAGTAGACATGTCGGCGCTCATGGAGTTGCGGGCGCGGTACAACGAGAAGTTCGAGAAAAAGCACGGCATCAAGCTCGGTTTCATGTCGGTGTTCGTGAAGGCGGCGATTGAGGCGCTGAAGGCGTTCCCCGTCGTCAACGCCCGCATCGACGGCACCGACGTCGTGTACCAGAGTTTCTTCGACATCGGCGTCGCCGTCAGCACGGAGAAGGGGCTGACGGTGCCGGTGCTTAAAGGCGCGGACGGGATGGGCTTCGCCGAGATCGAGAAGGCCATCGGGGTGCTGGCGAAGAAGGCCCGCGACGGCAAGTTGACCGCCGACGACATGTCCGGCGGCACCTTCACCATCACCAACGGCGGCATCTTCGGGTCGATGCTCAGCACGCCCATTCTGAACCCGCCGCAGACCGGCATCCTGGGCATGCACAACATCGTCAAGCGGCCGGTCGTAGTGAACGACGAGATCGTCATCCGCCCCATCATGTATGTGGCGCTGAGTTACGACCACCGGCTGATCGACGGCCGCGAAGCGGTGCAGTTCCTAGTGCGGATCAAGGAGTGCGTGGAGAACCCGGAACGAATGCTGTTCGGGGT
>JBBRUO010000675.1:0-3091 GCA_038247725.1 Gemmatales bacterium | reverse complement strand
GCTCGCCTGCGGCGAGCATCGACCGCGACCTACTTCCCTAACACCAGATCGACGACCCAACAGCCGCGGACATGCACGCCTGGCTCGCGACGCCCGTAGGTCGCGGTCGAAGCTGCCCGAAGGGGAGTGAGGCCCGACACGGCTCCTTCGCATCGCCGTGCTTGGCCGTCGGGCCTCGCTCGCCTGCGGCGAGCATCGACCGCGACCTACTTCCCCAACACCAGATCGACGACCCAACAGCCGCGGACATGCACGCCCGGCTCGCGGCAGTGGCTCAGGATGTCGGCGTTGTCGCACCCGGCTTCTTCGAGCGCGTCCGCCAGGATCGGCATGGCGGCGAAGTCGCGGTCGTCGTACATCTTCGCGACAATGCCGATGGTGTGTTCGGTGCGCCAAGCGGGGGCAAACGCGACCGGGCGGAAGGGATTGCCGAAGATGTCGCGGGCAAGAATTAGTTGCTGGCGGTCCTCCGCTTTACTGGCATCGTCCCAGGCATCCTGCCTCTTTGACCGCCTCGCTCTCGCAGCAAAGGCATAGCCGGCGTGTTGATCGGCACCCAGCACCTCCGTCGGTTTGTTGCTGCTGGCACGATTGAGCGATTCCACCACGTCGTAGAGCGCCTCTTTCATCCCGAATTGATCGCCGATCTCACGACGTATGGTGGTTAAAGTGCTTCGGATTCGTTTCATTCCTTCCCAACCAATCTCCGCATCCGCGAACTGCTCTATTGCGCCCGCGACAGATTCGAGACGCGCGTCCGTGACCAGCGACATCGCCCGCCGACAACATGCGGCGGCGAAAAGTCGCCACTTGCGGTGTTGGTTCTTGGCGGATCGCCAAAGATCGAGACTGATGATATCCGTTGCGGCAAGCCATTCTTGTTCGGTGATCATGCCGTCCCTCCCGCAAACTGGTTTACCTCGCGGCCGGCCGCGCGTCTCCCTTACGGCAGCAGGTCAGCCACCCGGATCGTCGCCCCCGGCGTGGCGAGCGGGGACACGGTGTCGGCTTCCGCCAGCGTCCGGTGCGTGCGGTACGCCGTCGCGCCCAACCCCTGCGGCAATGGCACCGGGTCGCGGAACACCAGCAAGAGGCGGTGTTCCAGATCGATCACCCAATACTCCGGCACGTTGGCCGTCGCGTACAACTCGGCCTTCGTGGTGGTGTCGGTGAACAGTGACGAGTCGGCCACCTCGACGATCAGCACGGCAGTGTCCACCTGCCGGGTGGCGTAGTCGCGGAAGCTGCCGGGGACCACTGCCAAATCCGGCCCAGGGTCGTTGCGGGTGCCCACGTCGAACGCCGTCTGGTTGCGGACGTGATGCCCGGCGGCGAACACCCGCTGGAGGATCTCGTGCGTCAGACCCAGGCTGGTGTTGTGCGGCGGGTCCGGGTGGGGCATGACGTACAGCACCCCATCGAGAAGCATGGTGCGAACGCCGTCGAACAGCCCGGTCCGTCCGATGCGGCGGTACTCGTCGAGCGTCCAGCGGTGCGGCTGCAATCGGGGCGGGGCCGTAACGGACACCGGACGGGACGGACTGAGGGCGACGGACATGGGGCACCTCACGGCAACAGGTCGGCGATTTTGATGTTCGCCCCCGGCGCGGCGAGCGGGGACACGGTGTCGGCTTCCGCCAGCGTCAGGTGCGTGCGGTACGCCGTCGCGCCCAACCCCTGCGGCAATGGCACCGGGTCGCGGAGCATGTGCAGCGTTCGCCCGTCCACGTCTAGCACCCAGTAATCGAGAATGCCGGCGGTGGCGTACAACTCGGCTTTCGTAGTCAGGTCGAAGTTCAGCGAACTGTCCGCGACTTCGACCACCAGATCGGCGGCGGTGGGGTGCGTGGTTTGCCCCTGAACCGAACCGCGGATGACGGCGATGTCGGGCAACGGGTCAGTGGTCTGGCTGAGAACCAGTGGGGTCTGAATTCGGAACCGCCAGCCTCGGCCGAACGCTACGCGGAGGACGGCGTCCGACCTTTCCAGCGCCAGCGCGTGCGGCGGGTCCATCGGCCCTTCCTCGATGAGTTGACCGTCGATCAACTTGGCCCTCCGACCCTCGAAGCACCCCAGATCGCCCAGGCGGTGGAAGAGGGCGAGCGTCCAGCGGAACGCCCGCGGGCCGGCCGGGGCAGTGGGAGCAGGACGGGGCGGGGTCAGAACGGCGGACATGGGACACCTCCGGAAGGAGCGTACTGGCAGCAGGTGTGCGGAGACGCACTTTGCCGCGAGGCACCGCCGAGCGAGACGCGCTCGGCGGTGCCTCGCGGCAAAGCGAAGATTCCCCTTCACCCCAATCTCTCTCTCCCGCCAGGGGAGTGGAGAGCAAACGCTAGTTCAGGTTCATCGTCAGCAGGAACTCCAGGTTCGACTTCGTCTTCTTGGCGCGGTTGATGAGCAACTCCATCGCCTCGACCGGGTGCATGTCGGCCAGCACGCGGCGGAGGATGGTGATCTTCGCCAGTTCTTCCGGCGTCAAGAGGAGGTCTTCCTTCCGGGTGCCGCTGCGGTTCACGTCGATGGCCGGGTACACCCGCTTCTCGACTAGCCGGCGGTCCAGGTGCAACTCCATGTTGCCGGTGCCTTTGAACTCCTCGAAGATGATGTCGTCCATGCGGCTGCCGGTGTCGATCAGGGCGGTGGCCAGGATGGTCAGGCTGCCGCCCTCTTCCACGTTGCGGGCCGCGCCGAAGAACTGCTTCGGTTTCTGCATGGCGTTGCTGTCCAAGCCGCCGGAGAGCAGCTTGCCGCCGCCGGGGGCCTCGGCGTTGTGCGCCCGCGCCAGGCGGGTGATGCTGTCCAGCAGAATGACCACATCCTTCTTCAGTTCGACCATCCGCTTCGCCTTTTCCAGCACGATGTCGGCGACGTGGATGTGCTCCTCGCTCGGCTCGTCGAAGGTGCTGGCGACGACTTCCGCGTTGGTGCCCTGCACCAGCCGCTGCATCTCCGTCACTTCCTCCGGCCGCTCGTCCACGAGCAGCACGAAGACGTACGACTCGGGGTGGTTCTTGATGATCCAGTTGATCCCGTCGGGCTTGTCCTGGCGCTTGCTCACCGGGGTGTAGCGCGGGCCCTTGGTGCGGGT
>JBBRUO010000674.1:0-3092 GCA_038247725.1 Gemmatales bacterium | reverse complement strand
GAACGTGCAGGCGTTCCTCCAGCAGCAACTCGCATGCCAACTCGAGGAACGGTGGGAAGCCGTTCGCACCACGGAACGCGCGGCTGCACTCATGGAGGGACGCGCCGACGAGGGGCGGGCGATGCTTCTCCGGTTGGGTACTGCCAAGTTCGGCAAGCCCACGAAGTAGGTCGCGGCCCACCTCGCCGGCGTGTCGGACCTCGCCGTGCTGGAAGGCCTCGGCGTCCGGTTGTTGACGGCGAACAGTTGGAAGGAACTGTTCGCCGCCCCCAAATATCCCATCACTCGACCGCGTAAGTGAACTTCGACGCCTCATCGACGCCGACGCGGACGGCCTTGACCGGCAACCCCTCGGCGATACGGGTGAGGATCTCGCTCGACACGGCCGGCAGCAGCGTGCCACCGATGATGTGATCCACGTTCCGCGCCCCGCTATCCACGTCCTTGCACCGCGACGCGATGGTGTCCACCACCGCCGGGGTGTACTCGAATATGGCCTTGTGGTTCGCCGTCATCCGCGCGCCGATCTGGTTCAGTTTCAGCTCGATGATCCGCCGCAACACCTCGTCGCCGAGGGGGAAGTACGGCACCACCGCCATGCGGCCGAGCAGCGCCGGCTTGAAGGCCTTCAGCAGGTCCGGCTTCAAGATCTCGGCCATCGCCTCCGGCTCCGGGATCATGTCCGGGTCGGCGCACATCTTCATGATGGTGTCGGTGCCGACGTTCGCGGTGAGTAGGATGATGGTGTTCTTAAAGTTCACGTCCTCGCCGTCGTCGTTCTGCAACACGCCCTTGTCGAACACCTGGTAGAAGATCTCCTGGACGCTCTCGTGCGCCTTCTCCACTTCATCTAGCAGCACCACGCTGTACGGCCGGTTCTTGACGGCGTTGGTCAGCACCCCGCCCTCACCGTACCCGACATAACCTTTACTGGTGCCGACCAGCCGCGACACCTTGTGCGACTCCTTGTACTCGCTCATGTTGACGATCACCATGTTGCGGTCGCCGCCGTACAGCAGGTCGGCCAGCGCCATGGCCGTCTCCGTCTTGCCGACGCCGGACGGGCCGACCAGCAGGAACACCCCCTGCGGGCGGCGGGGGTCGGCCAGGTCGGCACGGGCGGTGCGAATCCGCTGGGCGATGGCCTCCAATGCGTGCTTCTGACCGACGACCCGCTCGGCCAGCCGGTCGGCGAGGCTGAGCACCGTCTGCACCTCGTTCCGCACCATCTTGCCCATCGGGATGCCGGTCAGCGACGACACCACTTCGGCCACCGCGCCGCCGTGGACGACGGGGTAGACCAGCGGCGTCTCGCCCTGCAACTCCTTCAGTTGGCCGGTGACGGCGTGCAGTTCGGCCTTGTCCGTCTCGACCGAATCCGGTACCGGTTCGGCGGCGACGGCGGTCTCGATGGCGGCGCGGAGATCCTTCAACCTCTTCACCAGCTCGGACTCCTTCCCGAGTTGCTGTTCGAGTTCCGCCTTCCGCGCCTCGGCCACCGTCTTCCGCTCGATCAGCGACGGCAGTCGCTCGGCCTGACCGAGCGTCACCTGCCCCTCGCGGGTGAGGAACGCGATCTCGGAGGTGAGGTGTTCGATCTCCCGCTTCACGTCTTCCAGGGCCGGGGGGGTGGCGCTCTGACTGAGCGACACCCGCGCGCACACGGTGTCGAGCAGGCTCACCGCCTTGTCCGGCAACTGGCGGTCGGGCATGTAGCGGGTGCTGAGGCGCACCGTGTCCAGCACCGCCTCGTCCAGAATCCGCACCCCGTGGTGCTTCTCCAACATCCCGACCAGCCCGCGGATCATGCGGACGGCCTTGGCTTCGTCCGGCTCCTCGACCTTCACTTGCTGGAAGCGACGCTTCAGCGCGGCGTCCCCCTCGAAGTACTTCTTATACTCGGCGAAGGTGGTGGCCGCGATGGTCCGCAACTCGCCCCGCGCGAGGGCGGGCTTGAGCAGGTTGGCGGCGTCGTTCTGCCCGGCCTGCCCGCCGGCCCCGATCAGGGTGTGCGCCTCGTCGATGAACAGGATGATCGGCGTCGGCGACTTCTTCACCTCGTCGATGACCGACTTCAGGCGGTTTTCGAACTCGCCCTTCACCCCGGCCCCGGCTTGCAGCAGGCCGAGGTCCAGCGTGCGCAACTCCACGGTCTTCAGCGGCGGCGGCACGTCCCCGGCGACGATCCGCAGGGCCAGCCCTTCGACCACGGCCGTCTTGCCGACGCCGGCTTCCCCGGTGAGGATCGGGTTGTTCTGCCGGCGGCGGGTGAGGATGTCGATGACCTGGCGGATCTCGGCGTCGCGACCGACCACCGGATCGATCTTCCCGGCGCGGGCGTTGGCCGTCAGGTTGACGGTGAACTGGTCCAGGTTCGGTGTCTTCGACCCGACCCCCGGCACCGGCGGGCCGTCCCCATTCGCGGTGGCGGCTCCCGTCGGGGCGTTGGCGTCGGCGGCGTTCTCCTCGGACTGCATCTTGCCGAGCAGCATCGGCAACTGCGCCGTCAGTTGGTCCACGGGGATCTTCGCCAGTTCCGGCGACGTGTTGGCGATCCGCAAAGACAAGTTGCGGTCGCTCAGCAGTGCCACGAGCATCGCGGCGGAGCGGATGCGGTGCCCGCCGAGTTCCATGGACCCGTACACCCACGCTTCGCGGATCAGATCGAAGACTTCCGTGGAGAACCCCGGCCCGCGGCCGTTCCCGGTCTTGAACCCGGCCAGCGCCCGCTCCAGGTCGGCCCGAACTTTCGCGCCGTCCACGGAGAATTGCCGCAGCAGCAGGTTGAGGTCCGTCGTGGCCGGTTCCAACAGTTTCACCAGCCAGTGTTCGATCTCGACGTGGAAGTGCGTCCGTGAGATGCACAGCCCGGCGGCCGCCTCCAGGGCGCGCTTGCAGGTCGGGTTTAATTTGTCGAGTAGTGCTTTTGGCGAGACGGCGGCCATCGGCGGCTCCGGGTGGGGCAGGGGGTAGGGTATCCGAAGTGCTACGGGCGGCGGGCGATCGTTCTTTCAGAGCCGTCGCGCGGAAGCCGACGGCGCGGTCCGCCGATCCCGCCGATTCGGATCGCGTCGACGTCCGAATGCGTGGTT
>JBBRUO010000673.1:0-3150 GCA_038247725.1 Gemmatales bacterium | reverse complement strand
TGCTGCCAGACCCGGTTCACCATGACGCGGGCGGTGAGCGGGTTGGTCGGGCTGGAAACCCAGCGCGCCAGCGCCAATCGCCCGCTGCCGGGGGACAAGTCGGGCAGGTGATCCGACCCGTTCGTGATCTGGAGGAACCGCCGCGGGGCCGCCGGGCCGAGGTTCGCGTAACTGCCGCGACGGAATATCCGCTGGGCGGAAGGCACGCCATCGTACACGCCCATAACGTTCGTGGCGATCCCGTCCCCACCGGGGACCGGGTGCGACATGAACGGATTCTCGGGGCGACCGGGAACCGGCGGGGAAGTGACCGTGCTGCGGAAGAAGCCGGCCAGCGAGTAATAGTCGGCCGTCGGGATCGGATCGAACTTGTGGTCGTGGCATCGGGCGCAACCGAGCGTGAGACCCAGGAACGCCATCCCGGTCGTGTGAACCTGGTCGTCGATGACATCGCCGAGGAACAGTTGCCGGTCGCGTTGGTTGGCGTCCTTGATGCCGAGTTGCAGGAACGTCGTCGCCACCGCCCGGTCGAAGTCTTTCGCCTTGTCGCCCGTCTTGAGCAGATCGCCGGCCAGTTGTTCCCGGACGAACTCGTCGTAGGGTTTGTCGGCGTTGAACGTCCGGATGACGTAGTCGCGGTACTTCCAGGCGTGGTCGTAGGAGCCGCCGTCGAACCCGTCCTGCTCGCCGAATCGGGCGATGTCGAGCCAGTGCCGGCCCCAGCGCTCGCCGTAGTGGGGCGATGCGAGCAGCCGGTCCACGACGCGGGCGAATGCCTCATGGGACTCGTCCTTGAGAAAGGCGTCGATCTCCTCGGGCGTCGGCGGCAGGCCGATCAGGTCGAATGTGGCCCGGCGGATGAGCGTCCGCTTGTCAGCGCGGGGTGACGGCTTCAAGCCCTTCGCTTCGAGCTTCGCCAGCACGAAATGGTCGATGGGCGAGGTTGGCCACGCCTTGTCCTTCACGACGGGCGAAGCCGACGACTTCACCGGCTGAAACGCCCAGAACGCTTTCTGATCGGGTGTGAACTTGGCGGCGATGGCCTTCAGCGTGGATGGCAAGATGATGTCGTACTTGCCCGCGACCCCGGCCTCGACGCCTTGCCGCTCGGCGTCAGTCAGCGACTTGTCGTAGACGGCGATCTCGGCCACGTCGCCGTGAATCGCCCCCAGCCCGTTCGTCGCCGCCCCGACGTACACGCCGAAGTCGTCCCGGTGGCGGATGTCGGGCGCGGCGTCTGGCCCGGCGGCACTGGCGTCCACCGGCTGACCGTTGACGTAGAACCGGGTCGTCTTCCCGCCGAGGCCGGGCATCCGGGTGACGGTGAACACCAACGGCTTGTTGTACCCCGCCTTGAAGGTGCCGGGGGGCGCGCCGCTGTCGCCCCGGTTGACCCCGGCGGCGAGATAGAGCCGATCCCCGTCCGGTGTCCGGTTAACGCACAGCGCCGCGCCGCCTGCCGGTCGGCCGACATCGCCGAACCCCACCAGCACGTCGTAAGGGTGGCCCTCGGCTCGCCGGGCGAGGTTGGCCACAACGACGAGCGTGTACGGCGCGTCCCCGCTGATCTTGACGGGGTGGGCGGGCGACGATCCGAAGCCGTTCCCCTCGCCGAACCGAACCGACCGGCGGTGGTTGATGGTTCCGGTGGTCACAAACTTCGGCGGTGTTCCCGTGCCTCCGGTTCGACTCCCCTTTGTCGGAGCGAGGTCGCGGCCGTGGCCGCTGCTATCCGGCCAGACGTGGACCGTCTCGCCGTCCTGGAACAACAGCGCGTCGGCCTTGTACCACGCTTGCAAGTGCTTGGCGAGAGACGGGGCGTTCGGGTCGAGGGGTTCGTCGGCTGTAAGCGAAGTGGCCGGCGTCATCGGTGTCTTGTAGCCCGGCCAGACCGCGCCCCGCTTCACCCACTCGGCGAGGACCGCCACATCTTCCGCCGCGAGTTTCTTGTCCGGCGGCATTTGCAGATCGTCTTGACCTCGAACGGCCCGGACGAGGCGGCTCTTGTCCGGGTCGCCGGCCACGACCGCCGGCCCGCTCGCGCCGCCTTTGGCGAAGCCTTCGGCGGTGTCGAGCCGCAACCCGCCCTTCACCTTGTCCGCCCCGTGACACTTGACGCAGTGTGCGTGGAGCAGGGGGCGCACCTTCTTCTCGAAGTGGTCGTCCGGCTTCTGCGCCCCGGCGGGAGAGGTCACGAACAGGCAGGCGAGAAGGGTAAGCAGGCGGGAGGTCATGGCGGGAATCTCCGAACTCGGGGTTGGGCATCAGCGGCGGGAGTTCCACACCTGAATCGCTTTCTTGTTGAACTCGCCGTTCTCGATGTGGGATGTCAGGTCGCGGACGGCCGCGTCCACGCCCCCCGCCCGGAACACTTCAAGAAGGGTTTCGTGGACGAACGGGATGACCCCGTAATCCGGAAGCATGGCCTGGTTCGACCGGACGTGGAAGTCCCGCATCCGGGCCGTCACCCCCTTCCAGACGGGAACGATGTCGTCCAGCCCGGCGGCCGTCAGCAAGAACTGGTGGAAGGCGAAGTCGCTGTCGATCACCGCCGCGTCGTCTTTGCGCCGGCACGCCACCGCCATCTCCTCGATGATGGCCTGCAAGCCGTCGAACCGATCAGCAGTCATTCCGGAGAGACACAGCCGCAGGGCGTAGGTTTCGATCTGCGCTCGGAGTGGAGTCAGCAGGCCGGTGACAAGGTTCGAGGGCGGCAGTGCCACGGAGACGCCGCAATTTTGCTTGGCGACCAGCAAACCTTCTTGAACGAGTTGCTGGAGGGCGTGTCGGATCGGCATCCGGCTGACCCCGAACCGCTCGGCAAGACCTTCCTCCCGCATCGGCGTCCCCGGAGCGTGTCGGCCACTGAGCAGTTCACCGCGCAGGCGATTGAGGATTTGATCTCGAACGCTCATCACGGGCGTCGTGGCAGGCATGACCAGCTTTCCTTGAAGAGTCGTCGCCGAGCAACAGGCCGGTCGATTTTTGGATATTGTATCCAATCCAACCTCGCGGTCAAGGCTCGTCGAAGCGCGTCAGCGAACACGACGCCGCGGGAGCAGTGCCCTTGCTGCGTCCACATCACGCGGCCGGAACGCGGGATGAGCCTGACCTGCCCGGTCTGCATCTGTGAGTACGACGCTTTCGTCG
>JBBRUO010000672.1:0-3152 GCA_038247725.1 Gemmatales bacterium | reverse complement strand
TCACCCGGCCGGCAGTTCAACCACACGGGTGACGGTGCCCACCCACTCGCACACCCGCAACAGTTCCGCCAAGTCTTCGGGCAGTTCGCCCCCGCCGTGGACGACGACGACCGCGTTCACCAGCGCGGCCACTTCCACGAGTGAGGCCCGGTGCGTCAAATCGCGGGACCGGTCGGGGCGTCCGCCGAACCCCGTCATGCGGATGCCCTTGTCGGCCACCACTTCCCGCACGGCGGTCGTGATCGGTTCCAACCACACGCCGTAGAAGTGGACCGTTTCGCGCCGCCGCAGTCGCCTGTCCAACAGCGGGCGGAGCCGCGCCCACACCTTGGGGCCGAGGCCGTCCAGGTCGAACCCCGGGGGGGCGACGATGCCGAGGTGGAACGGCGCGACGAACGGTTCGTGAGGCATGGGGACCGTCAGGGCTAGGCAATGCGTACACTGTGGATTCTTGTACACATGACGCAGCGTCCGGCCAGCGGTCAATCAGCCCCTTCGACGGGATCGGGTGTGACACCTACGGCAAGTTCGGCCCATTCGGTACACGAGCGGGATAACGCCCCGCGTGCGGCGGTTGGGGTTCGCCATTGTTGGGAGGCTATGCGGGCCGGCATGGGTGGTACTGCGGACGGATCGCCCGGCTCGAAGCGGCAGACGTGGCGGCTGTGGAAGAACAGCGCGGGCAGGACGCCGGGGAAGTATCGCGTCGGCGGGGTCGTGTGGGGCATCGTGTCCCAGAAGTACCGAGGGGCGGCGTCCGACTCGGGCGGATCGGCGACGGCCTGCGGCGTCTGGTCGGAGATGCGGACCCGGCGGGCGGGGTGGAACTGACTGACGAACGGCCCCCACTCGACCCACCAGTCGAGGCGGCATCGCACGGCCACGACGTAGTCGAGTGACCAACGGAACTGCGGGTGGAGGTAGCCTTCGGGCGGTGCCGGGAACACCTTCTGCTGGTCCAGGTACCGTAGGACCGCAGGCTGGCAGAGGTCGTGTTCCCAGACCGAACGGAACACGTCGGTCAGGTCGCGGAGTCGGCCGGCCGAGACGCACGCCTCGCAGTCGCACCCGGCGCGGGGCGGGATGTCGGCCGGTTGCCGGCGGCAGTGGCGGAGTTCGTCGGCGGCGGCCACGGTCAGGCGAATGAATTCGGCGCGTTCGGGCTGGCCGTTCTCGTCGAACCAGTCGGCCGACACCAGCCGGCGGAGGTGGTTGCGGCGGTCGTGGCGGATGCCGGCGACGAGCGCGGTCAGGTCGGGGTGAGGGGTCACGGTCGGGTCGCGTTCGGGGATCGGGAAAGTCACACCGCTCCGCCGGGCGTCACGCGGAGTTGACCGGCACGTTCCCAGAACCACCCCTCGACCGCAGCGAACGCGGGGTGACCGGTCCAGTCCGACGCCGAGGCTGTCCACAGGTAACCGTGCCGGCAGAAGTACAATCCGAGACGGCGGACTTCGGGGAACGCGGGATCGGCCGACCGCTGCTTCCGGGCGAGCAGGAGGTAGCCGAGCACCTGATCCAAGTTCCCGACCTCAATCTCCCCCTTCTTCGTCGTCTTGAAGTCCGTCAGCAAGTCGCCGGCGATCAGGTCGGCGTCCGCACCCCCCACCAGTCCCGACGTGCGGCCGAAGTCCGGATTCAGCAGCACCGGCAGTTCGCGGAGCGGGAAGTCGTCGAACGGGACGATCCCGAACAGCGCGACCAACTCGTCCACGTCGCCCGCGACCGCCTCCTCGAATCCCGGTTCCAGCCGACCAGCGCGGAAGACTGAATCCAGTTTGGCGAGGCGGATCGCGTGGGCGGCGAGGTCGGCCAGATCGCCGGCACCCGGAGCCGTTCGCGTCGCGTGCGCGGCGACGGCGGTGGCGGCGGCAGTCAGGATGGCCCGCATACGGGCGGCGACCGTCGCCGGCGGCAAGTACCGCTTCGGATCGGCATCCAGCAGCAGATCCCGGCGGACGGAGGCCGACCCGATCTGCCGCCAGACGATCTCCGGGGCCGCCTCCGCCACCCAGCGGCGCGCCTCCGCATGCGGAGATCGCCGCTGGATCTCGAACCGCAGCAGGTAGTCAAAGGCCGTGCCGAGGAGCGCGAACCGGTCGCTCGTCGGGTTCACCCGAATCGGCACCGGCAGCCGGCGGGGCAACGTCGGGTGCAGTTGCCGGAGCTTGGCCTTCACGTCGGGCAGGGCGACGAAACTGGTCAAACTCACGGTGTACCTCCGGAAGCGGACTGCGGAACGGTCTCCGGAGCACCACGCTCCCGGTCGTCTCCCGCGACCTGATGGACTTGCACGCTGGCCGCCGTCGCCTGCCCGATCATGTTCGCCGTCCCCGTGCCGCCCGGAAAGGCCACGACGAGATCCGGCTTCCCCTCGGCCAACATTTGGGCGTTCCGTCTCGGGCCGGCGCTGCCGCGATACCGTTTCCAGTCGGCCGGGTACGCGGCCACGGGGATGCCGACGGACTCCGCCCACTCGCCGGCCAAGCGGTCCGTCCCTTTCGCCGCGCCGTGGATGACGAGCGTGAACGGGGTGGTCGCGTGCATTGCGGTGGGGGTGCCGAACAGGGATTCACGGTCTACGTAATCTCGACCGCCGCAGACGAGCACCTTCATGGGTTCCCCCTCACGCGAAGTTGATACCGCCGGTGGCGGACGGCCTCGGCGGTACGGCCCAGCTGATTCGCGGCGGTGGCGTCGTCCGGCGTCGCCAAGACCGCCGCGTCCTCGTCGGGCGTCCACCGCGTGACGGCCGCTCCGGCCGTGCTTACCTGCCGGTGTTCGGCCGCGCTGCCGGGCGTGGCGTCCCATCCGAGTACACCCGCCCATTCACGCCAGTTGTGGGCGGCCTTCTCGCCGACGCCGAACCAGTGCTGAAGGGCGACGCCGCTCTCGGTGCGGATGGCCCGCTCGAGGTCCGCGTTCACCCATAGTCCAGACCCACCCCTCATGCCGAGCGGCTGACAGCGGGGCCACGGAATGGGGCCGTTGTCCAGGAGCTGATGCGACAGGTGACTCCCCGATACAGGCAGGACACCCGGTCGCCGACGCGGACGGCGGGGGCGGCGTAGGTGCCGATGAGTGGCGGGGCTGACATGCGGAGGATTGTATCGAGCCAATGCCGTCACGCGAACTGGGAGAACAGGTCCACC
>JBBRUO010000671.1:0-3160 GCA_038247725.1 Gemmatales bacterium | reverse complement strand
GGGGGGGGGGGGCCGGGGCGGCCCCCCGCCCGCCCCGGGCCCCCCCCCCCCCCCCCCCAACCCCCCCGCCCCCCACGGGGAGGGGGGAACAAACCAAAATCACACCGTCCACGGGGCGGGGGCGTCGGGGTTGACGCCGAGATCCTTGATCGCCTGCGTCACCACTTGGCGGTCGAGTTTGCCGTCCTCGGCCAGCGCCGACAGGGCGGCGATCGCCACGTGCTCGGCGTCCACCTCGAAGAACCGCCGCAGGTTGGCCCGCGTCTCGGAGCGGCCGAAGCCGTCGGTCCCGAGCGCGAGCAACCGACCGTCGAGGAACGGCCCGACGCTTTCGGCCCAAATCCGCATGTAGTCGCTGCTGGCGATGATCGGACCGGTGGTCTGGCCCAGCACCGCCGCGACGTGCGACACTTTGGCCTCGGCGTCCGGGTGCAGGCGGTTGTGCCGCTCGCACTCCAGCGCGTCGCGGCGCAACTGTTGATAACTGGTGGCACTGTACACGGTGCTGGCGACGCCGTACTTCTCGGCCAGGATGTCTTGCGCCCGCAACACGTCGCGCAGGATGACGCCACTGCCGAGCAGTTGCACCTCGCCTTTCGCTTTCTCCGGCGTCACCGTCTTGAACGGGTACAGGCCCTTGATGATGCCGTCGCGGACCTGCTCGCCGGGCATCGGCGGCATGTCGTAGGCCTCGTTGTAAACCGTCAGGTAATAAAACTCCTCGACGTTCTCCACGTACATCCGGTGAATGCCGTGTTCGATGATGACGGCCAACTCGTAGGCCCACGCCGGATCGTAGCTGCGGCAGGTGGGGATGGTCGCGGCGACGAGGTGGCTGTGCCCGTCCTCGTGCTGGAGGCCTTCGCCGTTGATGGTGGTGCGGCCGGCGGTCGCGCCCATCAGGAAGCCGCGGCAGCGGGCGTCGGCGGCGGCCCAGGCCAGGTCGCCGATCCGCTGGAACCCGAACATCGAATAATAGATGTAGAACGGGATGGTGTTGACGCCGTGCGTGCTGTACGCGGTGCCGGCGGCGATCCAACTGGACATGCTGCCGGCCTCGTTGATCCCTTCCTGGAGGATCTGGCCGCTGGTGCTCTCCTTGTACTCGGTGAGGGTGCCCTTATCAACGGGCGTGTACAACTGGCCCTTGCTGCTATACATGCCGAACGTCTTGTACATGGGCGGCATGCCGAACGTCTGCCCCTCGTCCGGGACGATGGGGACGATCAGCTTGCCGACGTTCGGGTCCTTCATCACCTGCTGCATGAGGCCCACCCACGCCAGGGTGGTGGACTGGCCTTTCCCGGTGGTGCCGGCGTACAGTCGCTCGAACGACTTCCGCTCCGGCGGCGGACACGGGGTGAAGGCGGTGCGGCGGGTCGGGTTGAACCCGCCCAGCGCCTTCCGCCGGGCGAACAGGTACTCCATCTCGGGGCTGTCGGCGGCCGGGCGGTGGAACGGGGTGTCGGCCATCTGCTCTTCGGTGAACGGCAGCTCGAACCGGTCGCGGAACTGCCGGAGCGCGGCCATCGCCTGTTTCTTCGACTTCTCTTCCGGCGTGATGTTCGGCTCGGCTTCAATGGCGACCGTCAGTTTCTTCAACTGGTGGGTGGTGAACTTGCCCGCCCCGCCCTCGCCGGGCACCCCGTACCCCTTCACCGTCTTCACCAGGATGACCGTCGGCTGGCCCTTGTGGTCGGTGGCCGACTTATACGCGGCGTACACTTTGAGCGGGTCGTGTCCGCCGCGCTTGAGTCCGACCAACTGCCGGTTGGACAGGTGTTCGACGAGCGCCTTCAGTTCCGGGGTGTCGAAGAACGCCTCGCGGATGAACGCCCCTCGCCGCTCGGTGTCCTCGTCTTCCGAGATCAGTTTCTGGGCGTCCTTCTCGGCCTTGGTCCGCATGTCGCGGCCGATGTAGTCGGTGTATTCTCCGTCCACCACGGCCATCATGCGGGCGTGCAGCGCGCCAGTGTAATCAGCGGCCAGCAGCGCGTCCCAGTCGCTCCCCCACACCACTTTAATGATGTTCCACCCGGCCCCGCGGAACAGCCCTTCGAGTTCCTGAATGATTTTGCCGTTGCCCCGCACCGGGCCGTCCAGCCGTTGCAGGTTACAGTTGATGACCCACGTCAGGTTGTCCAGTTTCTCCCGTGCCGCCAGGGTGATGCAGCCGAGGCTTTCCGGCTCGTCGCATTCGCCGTCGCCCAGGAACGCCCACACCCGCGATTCGTCGGCCGTGTCGGACAACTTCCGGTCCCGCAGGTAGCGGTTGAAGCGGGCGTGGTAGATGCTCATGATCGGGCCGAGGCCCATGGACACCGTCGGATATTGCCAGAAATCGGGCATCAGCCACGGGTGCGGGTAGCTGCTCAGGCCGCCGCCCGGCTGCAACTCCTGGCGGAAGTTCGTCAGTTGCGTCTCGCTGACCCGCCCTTCGAGGAAGGCGCGGGCGTACATGCCGGGGCTAGCGTGCCCCTGATAAAACACCACGTCACCGGGGTGGTCGTCGGTGCGCCCTTTGAAGAAGTGGTTTTGGGCCACCTCATACAGGGTGGCGGCACTGGCGAAGGTGCTGATGTGCCCGCCCACATTGGTATTCTGGTTCGCCTTCAGCACCATCGCCATCGCGTTCCACCGCACCAAACTTTTGATCTTCCGTTCCAGGGTGCGGTCACCGGGGTACGGCGGCTGTTGCTCGGTCGGGATGGTGTTCACGTACGGGGTGGTGACGCCGGTGGAAAGCTTCGCCCCGCCCTTGTTGGCGACCAGGGCGAGCGTCTCAAGGAGGAACCGCGCCCGATCCGCCCCCTGGTGCTTGAGGACCGCTTCCAGGGACTCCACCCACTCGCCGGTTTCTTGCGGGTCGGCGTCCGCGGGCGGACGAACCTTGGCGAGGACCTCGGGGTTGGCGTGCATCGATACGGATCCTCGAAAAAGAATGGCGGGCCGACGGCGGGTCGCAGTGGGCGAGTCGGACTAACGGCGGCGAGTTCTCAGCCAGGGTAAGATAGAAACGACGTTCCGGTGCGTCTATGCGAAGGGGGTAAGACCTCACCCCCCGGCCCCCTCTCCGGCCCGGAGAGCAGTGGTCTCTACACAAGTGTATGAGTCACGTACGGTGCCGCATATGACATCAGCCTAATCCCGATGGAAGCGC
>JBBRUO010000670.1:0-3170 GCA_038247725.1 Gemmatales bacterium | reverse complement strand
CTGCCGAAAATGAACCCGCCGACCACCGCCACCGAACTGTACCCGCCGCCGACGCCTTCGACCGTCCACAGCTTCTTCGGCCCGTCTTTGGGCCATTCCTTCAGCAGCCCCGTTTGCGGGGAGACGCCGTCGCGGTTCGGCCCGCGCCATTGCGGCCAGTCGGTCGGCCCGACCTTCAGATCAGCGGCCGGCGTCAGTAGCGCGGCAGCCAGCAGGAATGAAGCGACATTCATCGGCGGGGAACTCCAACGGGGGGAACGTGCGGGCGGGTGGGAGTCGGCGAAACCGACAAGAGCAGTGTAAGTCACGCCGGCACTGCGGGGAAGCGGCGATCCGCGCGAACCGCGGCCGCCGTTCGCATACAATTCCGGCATGAACACCAAGTACGTTATCGTCATCCCGGACGGGTGCGCCGACGAACCGGTCGGCGAGTTGGGCAACAAAACGCCCCTCCAAGCCGCCCGCCTGCCGAACATGGACCGAGTCGCCACGATGGGCCTCGTCGGCCTGTCCAACAACGTGCCGGCGGCGCTGACGCCCGCGTCGGACGTGGCCACCCTCAGCCTGTTCGGGTACGACCCGCTGAAGGTGTACACCGGCCGCGCCCCGCTCGAAACCGCCGCCATGGGCATCCACCTCGGCCCGAACGACTGGGCCGTGCGGTGCAATCTGGTGTACACCCCCGACGGCCACATGCGGGACTTCACCGCCGGGCACATCTCCAGCGAAGACGGCCGACCGCTGATCGAAGCGTTGCAAGCGAAGTTGGGCGGTCAGGAGATGGAAGGCGGAGTGCTGGAATTCCACCCCGGCGTGCAGTACCGCAACATCCTCGTTTGGCGCGGCAAGTCGGCCGCCTCCCCGCTGACGGGAATGAAGACGCAGGCCCCGCATGACATCCCGGACAAGCCGGTCGCCGACTACCTGCCGCAGGGGCCGGGCCGGGAGTTGCTCATCAAGTTGATGGAAGCGTCGAAGCCGATTCTCGCTGAGCACGCGGTGAACGCCCGGCGGGTCGCGGAAGGGAAGAAGCCGGCTACGCAAATCTGGCTGTGGGGCCAGGGCAAAGCGCCGACCGTGCAACCGTTCGAGCAGGTGTACGGCCAGCGCGGGGCGATCATCTCGGCGGTGGATCTCGTGCGGGGCGTCGGGGCGTTGCTCGGCTGGCACCGCATCGACGTGCCCGGCATCACCGGCTACCTCGACACCAGTTACGCGAACAAGGGCAAGTGGGCCGTCGAGGCGCTGGGAGCGTTCGACCTCGTGTGTGTCCACGTCGAAGCGCCGGACGAGGCGTCGCATGAGGGCAAAGCGGCCGAGAAGGTGAAGGCGCTGGAAGAGATCGACACCCACATCGTCGGCCCGCTGCTGGACGCTTTGCCGAAGTACGGCGACTGGCGCATCCTGGTCGAACCCGACCATCGCACCACGCTCGCAACGCGGGCGCACGCTTACGGCGCGGTGCCGTTCGCCGCCGCCGGGTCCGGCATCGCGGCGGACGCCGCCACCGCCTACGACGAGCCGACCGCCGAGCAGGGGGCACTCCACTTCGACCCCGGCTGGGGGCTGATGAAGTGGTTTTTGGGGTGACCACTTCAAGTGGAATCCGACAAGAGGAACGCGGATGACGCGGAAAACGCAGGGCTGAAGAGGATCACAATGACATCAGTCTTGTTCTGATCCACTTCTTCCGCGTTCCTCGTATTGGATGCTTCTCCTGCGTTCGCCCGTGATTCCCCCGCTCCCGGTTCGTCTATCCGTTACCCACCCCACGCGAGTACCCGCCATGCCCCGTTTGCTGTTCGCCGTCGCCGCCCTCGGGTTGGCCGCCGCCCCGGTCGCCGCCCAAGGCGCGAAGGTGTTCGAGGTCCGCTGGTTCGGCCAGTCGTTCTTCCAGGTGGTCACGCCGTCCGGCAAGCGGATCGTGTTCGACCCGCACCTGATCCCGTTCTACGGCCGGCCGTCCGTCACCGCCGACATGATCCTGATCAGCCACGACCACAACGACCACACCCAGGTGGCGGCGGTAGAGAAAGGCGCGGACGTCAAGCAGTTCACCGGGGTGAAGGCCGACAAGCCCGGCCGCCCGGCCGACTGGGTGAAGATCGACGAGAAGTTCAAGGACATGCGCGTCCGCAGCGTCGGGACGTACCACGACAAGGAAAGTGGGATGAAGCGGGGCAAGAACGGCATCATGATCGTGGAGGTGGACGGCCTCACCTTCTGCCACCTCGGCGACATCGGCGAGGACCTGACCGACGACGAGGACAAGCTGAAGGCGATGCTCAAGCAGATCGGCAAGGTGGACGTGCTGTTCGTGCCGGTCGGCGGCATCTACACGATCAACGGCTCGGAGGCGCAGAATCTGATGAAGGCGATCAACCCGCGGTTGTACGCCATCCCCATGCACTACGACCCGCCGAACGGCCCCGGCGACCTGTCGTCGGCGGCCGAGTTCCTGGACGAGTTGAAGAACGTGAAGCAGACGCCGGACACCAACCTGCTGACCATCAACCCCGACGCCAAGGCCGACGGGTACACCGTGGCGGTGCTGGGGTACAAGGACAAGGAGCCGGAGCCGAAGAAGGACAAGTGACGGCGGGTCCGGCCGCGCGGCTCACTTCCCCCGCGCGGCCGTCGCCTGCTTCGCGGCTTCGGCCACGATGAGCGCCTCCACTTCCTTCCCCCACACCGACGGCAGGCCGTAATACACCATCGCGCCGCCACCCTCATACCCGCCTTCCTTCAATACTCGTGCCGACGGGATGTACGCCATCACGTCGTTGGCATACGCCGTGACCCACACCGGGCCGAGTTCCTTCTTGAACCGCAGCGAGTAATCGACGACGACCTCCCCACCGAGGTGCAGCCACGTCAGGTCGCCGAGTTGCCAGGTTTGAATCGGGTACGGGTAACTCCCCGGTAACTCCTTCTCGGTCTTCAACTTCTCCATGAGCATCTTGGCCCGCGCGGCGACGTATTTGTTCGCGTCTTGCGAGTCCTTCGCCAGTTGGTCGCGGGTCGGCAACTCGTGCAGCGGCAGGGCGATTTCCTTGTACACCGCCGTCGAGGTCGGCTTAACGGCGAACAATTGTTGCTTCAACACTTGTTGCACGGACTCGGCGAGTTGCGCGCCGTACTTCTCCGCGAGGGCTAGTGTCCGGCGGGGG
>JBBRUO010000669.1:0-3174 GCA_038247725.1 Gemmatales bacterium | reverse complement strand
AGCCAGTGGCCGTACGAGGTGCGGACGGGGCGGGCGTCGGCGTCGGCCACGTCCTTGGGCAGGTCGACCCCGAGGTGTTCGGCGGCACACGCCTCCAGCGTCGACTCCCCCTTTTTAGTGGCCGGGTGGCCGGCAGTGGCGAGGGTGTACAACTGATGGAGCAGTCGGGTGTCCCACACCCGGTCGGCGTCCACTTTGGCGTACACGTCGAGGGTCGGGGCCAACTGGTGCAGGACGGCCAGGTCGAAGACGGCGTGGTGGAAGAGGGTCGGGACGGCGGCGTGGGCCCGCCAGAAAGCGACGGCGTGGTCGCGGGGGACGAAGTACCCGTTATGACCGTCGAACGCCGCACCGAGGACGTAGGTCGGCGTCAGCCACGGTCGGGAGAGGTCGATGGCGGTGGTCTCGCAGTCGAAGGCGAACGGGTCGCGGAACACCGTCCCGTGGTCCGGTTTCCAGGCGCGGAACGAATACGTCTTCCCGTCGAACTCGATGTCCATGATGGCTCCGCTGGTGATAAGTCGTCGGGTGGTGGATTGCGGCCGGCCGTTGAAGCCGCTCTCGAATCGCGGGATGACGGCGGCAGTTTTCATGGTCGGAACGGATTCGGAGGGCCCCCAAGTCGATACTCCGATGCCCACACCTCGTGAAACGAGTTGTTGACCGTGGTGAATGTGGCGGGAAACTCTACCACTCCTCGCCGTTCCCCCCGGCCGCGACGAGGGGGATCGCGGGCGGAGGTGCCGGGTCCGGGTCCGCGACCGGTGGCTCGGTCGCGGCTACCCCGGCGGGCGGCGGGTCGGGTGGCGGGGACTCGTCCCACGCGACCTCGAAGTAGTACCGCTTCTCGTTCGACCGCAGGGCGACCGCCCGCAGGACGGCCGTGCCGGTGCGGCCGCCTTGGCAGACGGGGACCACGCGGCCGACCCGCGCGCCGAGCCACTGGCCCAGGCGGATGCCACGGGCACGCGCGGTCTTCGCGTCGCCGGCCACCGAGTCGAGCAGCTCGGCGGAGTCAAAAAGCGGCACCCACCCCGTGGCCGGTAGGGCGCGGTCCGGGTCGGGGCGAGGGACGGCGTTCGTTTTCAAGGCGCGGTCTCCTGGGGCGTCGTAACGACGAAGGGTCCGTTCGGTTGGGCGAGGGCGGCGGAGGCGAGCACGCCAAGATCGTCGAGGTCCGAGTTGAACTCGCCGGACGCCGCCTCGTAGTTGTCCAAAAAGTCCGGAAACCCGTTCGCCCGTAAGATGCCGCCGATGAGCTGCGCCCACCGGTGGCAGCGGTGGGGGCGGACGCCGTCCGGCCGTCCGGCCAGGGTCCAGCGGATCACGAACCCGGCCAACTCGGCGAGGAGTTCGAGACGGTGGTCGCGGGCGAAATCCAGCGGTTCCGGGCCGCTGAAGGTGCGGTTCCCGGCCGGCCCGTCGTAGGCCAACCGGACGGGCAGCCCGCGGCTGAGCAGGTCCGGGCTGACTCGCGTCTGGTTCATACTTAACGCCCAAATCACGTCATTCGGGCGGACGAAGTTGTCGCTCGTGCCGAGGATCCGGAGCGCGATCTCCGGGGCCATGGAATTCGCCTCGATGACCGGACTGCTGATCGGCAGGCCGCTGGGCTGTTTGGCGTTGTCGAAAATGAGCACGCTCTGCCGGGACGACCGCAGGGTCGCGCAGATCCGCTTCTGCAACTCCTCCTCGTCGGCCGTGAAATGGATCAGTCGCGGGTCCACGCCGTCGAGGACTTGGCCCAGCAGCCGCAGGAGGAGGGTCTTGCCCACGCCCGGCTGATCCCCGTCGACCAGCGGCAACCCCTTCGCCCCGTCCAGGAAGTGATTCGTCAACAGGCCGGTCAGGCACAGGCCGAGGAAGTTGGTCAGGTCGGCGTCGTCCCGGAAACAGAACCCGGCCAGGACGGCCCGCAAGTGCGGCGGCAACCGGGCGAGCGCCGTTTCCCCGGCCTGCAGGGGGGTGACGTCGGGTTCGACCCCGGCCCCGTGGATCAGCACCTCGAACTCGCGGGAGTAGCCCGATCCGAGGAGGGTGAAATCGGGCGCGAACAGGGGCCGCCGCGCGTACAGGGCGATGCGGGGGAGGGCGGCGGTGATGGGTTCCGAGTTCAGCAGCACGGAGAGGGCCTTCGGCGGCACGCTGTACTGGACGAAGCCCCCCTTGGACGGCTGCTCGACCACCATCAAGTTCGCCAGCACGCCGGGCGCGGCCGGCGCGACATTCGGGCCGTGGCACAGCGGCACGAGCGCGGCCTCGGCACCGGTGCCCCCCACGCGAACATGACGGCGTCGCCGTACCTGTAGAGGCGGGGTTGGCCCTCGGCCGGTGCCAGCAGCGGGATGAGCTGTTGGACCACGTTCTCCACCGGGACGGTGAACGTCCCGGACGGCGTGATGCCGCGGATGACGATCAGTTCCCGCGCGCCCGGCACCGGTAGGGTCTCCAAGTCATGCAACGCATCCGTGAGCTGCCGGGCGATCTGGACGGCCGGTGCCGGGACGCCTGCCGCGGTCCCGGTGTGATCGGCGGTGGCCATGGTCACCCCCTCCCCGCCGTGGGGTCGGCCATGATCGTGCCGTACAGTCGGGCCAGGGCCACCTTGCCGCATCGCTCGTAGCAGCGACCCTCGTTGGCCATCGCCGCCATCGAACTTCCCGACGAACGGCATACGGGACAGGGGGTGATCCGTCCCGTCCCGAACAGGATGCCGGCGACGGTGGCGAACGGGCGACGCCGCAGGTCCTCGACGAAGTCGATGACCGCCTTCGGCGATACCGGCGAGCCCTTCCGTAATAACTTCACCGGCAGGCCGCTCTTCGAATTAATCGACCCGAGCGGGCGGGTGTGGACGTTCAGGCCGGGCGCGTGCGGGTCGCCGGGCAATGACGCCTGGACCGCGCGGACGATGGCCGCCCACCGGTCGCGGTCGGCGGTCGTCTGGAACTCGACGGCGGGTCCCACGTGCTGCACGACGTGCAGCCCGGTCCCGCTGTGGCGCACCTCGGCGGACTTCAAAACGGGGTGGCGGTCCAGCCAGCCACGAAGGGTCCGGTCGTACAGCCGTTCGGCCGCGGTCCCGCCCGTGCCGGCGTACAGGTCGGCGCGAAGGAACTTGAGGTCCTCATCGAGCATGATCGCCCGGAGCGACGTGATCAGGTCGGCGGGCGT
>JBBRUO010000668.1:0-3179 GCA_038247725.1 Gemmatales bacterium | reverse complement strand
GGCTTTCTCGGGGTGGAACCGGTCGGTAGCAACTCCAGCGTGCAAGTGGTCGATTCCTGGCGCAAGTTCCCCTCACTGCGGATTGCCCCGTGTTGGGTCGGGATCGGCTGGCTGTCTTGGTCAAAGAGTTTCACCCGGCGAACGGTGGTTGAATCGAACGCCGCGTTCGCCATCTCTCCGACTCGCGCCGCACCAGCCTGCCGCAGTTGCCACGGGCTGACGAACGTGCAGCGGATGACCACTGCGTCACCCTTCAGTTCCACCACAGTCAGATTGCTGCCGAGCGGCCCGGCGAAGGTCTTGCCGACGGCCGCCGGCAGATCGCCGATCTCCAACAGCGGTTGGCTCGCGCGATGAATCACCCCGCAAACGACCCCTTCGAGCACCTTCAGTTTCGCAACCGGCCGCTCGGCCGTGAACGTGACCGGGAATGTCCGTGAGGAATTCGGACGCTCCGTCGGTTGGGATGGACGCCCATCGAGTTCGTCGAGCAGGTTCTGATTCAAGCCCAGCCGCGGTTGAACACTCATGGGGTCACCCCGAAAGACCGGCTCCAACCGACGGCCGTCGGCGGTTTCGGCCCGACCGATCAGCACCTCGTTCGTCCGCTGCCAGTTCAGCCCGACCGTCGGCGTCACGTCGAGTGCCACGGCGAACTCCCGCCCGGACGGATCGAAGGCACTGCCGATCAGCGTCACCCGCACGCCGGTGGCGTCAGTGGAAGGGCGGGCCGGTTCGGCTCCGTCCTTCCACATGACTGGCACGTCCGCGGGTCGTTGCGTCGCGGCGGTGCGGATCGGGGAACGCGAATCGAATGGGGGGAACTGACGGGCGGTTAGGCCGAACTGGGACTGGGTCGGGAATACCTCGGCCAACCCGGCGGCGGCGCGGAACGCTTCCACCGCCTGCCAGGGTGGAACGTCGCTGGTCTTCACCGTGACTGTGCGGGTCGTCGGGTCGGCGACCGCTTTCGGGTCGAGGGCGACGTTCACCCCCGTCCGCGCACGAAGGTCGGTGACGGCGGCGGCGAGGGGTTTGTTCTGGAAGTTCAGGCGAACCGATTTGACGGCCACGGCGAGGCGGGAGTCATCGGCCGCACGGATCGTGAGGAGTGCAGTCGTGGCGCGGCGGACAGCTTCGGGTGGCCCACTCCGGCGGACCTCTTCCAGCACGGGAAGCGCGGGCACGCCCACGGCGATGAGTTGTTGGGTCGCTGCCTCTCGGTCATGGTAATTCGGGTGAGCGAGCCGTACGCCAGCGTGCGGGGGTCATCGGCGGACGCCGACAACCCGAGCCCGAGGACCAGCAATGTGGCGGCGGCGGCGACGCGCATGAACACCTTCCCAGCCGGCGGACGGATCTTCCGATGTCAAGATCGGACGACCGACGGCGGGAATGTTGACCGACATCCCGCGAGCCGTGCGGGGTGTTACTTGCGGTGGCGAATCTTGGCCCGCATCCGCCGCTTTTTCCGGCCCACTTTTCGCCGCCCCGTGCCCCGTCGTCGGGTCGCCATGAGTCGCTCCTGGGAGAGTCCCGCGCAAGTCGTGTGTCGGACGTTCGGAAGCCGCCATGATACCGCCGTCCGCACAACTGACAAGGCGGCGCGGCGGGTTCCGGTTCACGTGGGGCGAAAGACCCGCGAGCCGCGACCCCGCAGTCGCGGCTCGCAAGACTCGTCACTCGTCGATGTTGACCACTTCGCCGCCAGCCCGCGAGATGAGGGCGCGCATCACGGTGTCGAAGTTCTTGATGCTGTCCGGCCGAAAAGCGCGAACCGACCCGTCGCCGTAGGTGGCGAGCAGGATGTCGAACGGCCCCATCAAGTCCGGCAGCTTCTTCGTCGGGTCGAAGTCGAAGTCCTCCGGCTTCGCCCACGGCACGGACTCGCCGCCGGCCAGCACCATGACCGTGTTCGACAACCCGTCGGTCACGTCGAGGAGCCGCACCTTCGCGCCGTCGAACATCGCCCCTTTCCCGGTAAACACCTTGTAGTAGGTGTGGTTCGGCTTGTCCTTCTGCACTGGGGCGCGGGGGTCCGTGTACGTCTTGATCGCCACCTCGCTCCACTTCTTGTTGTTCTCGCTGTCCCACGGCTCGTCGAGTTTGAACTGGTTGTACAGGTTGTCTTGCTCGATGTATGGGAGGATCGCCACCCGCCAACTGAGCAGCTTCTTGCCGGTCTTCGGGTCGGTGATGGCGGCCGGCGGGAGGTGTCCGTTGGTGTCGTGGTAGCCGTGCAGGGCGAGGGCGATCTGCTTTAGGTTGTTCGACGACGAATTCCGCGCGGCGGCCGCGCGTACTTTCTGCACCGCCGGCAACAGCAAGCCGACGGACACGCTGCCGACCGCGAGATACTGCTTCAGGAACGCCGGCACTTGCGTCTCCATCGTCAGCGTCGCCCCGTCCTTCTTCAGGGGCAGGTCGGCGAGGAACTCGTCGGCGTAGGCGATCATCCCCAACCCGGCCAACCCGCCGATGGCCATCGGCAACTCCTCCAGCGGCCGCGCGCCCACCGCCTTTTTCCGCCGACCGAGGAGGGCCTGCTCCGCCTCCCGGCGCGGCTCCTCCAGCGCTTGCCGGCCGACTTCGGCGGCCTTCCGCAGCGCCTTCTCGCCGGCGGTCGCGGCGTCCGCGTTCGGGAACGTCATGCCGAACGTGGCGGTCGTCTCGGCTCCAAATTCGACTTTCACACTCAGCACGTCGGCGTCCAGGATCGCCCGCAGCGAGTCCGGCACTTCGGCGGTGATTTCCGCGGGGATGGGCAACTTCTTGACGTTCGCGGCGGCGGTGAACTGCCGGCCGGCGGCGGCGGCGACTTCCGAGCGTAGCACCCCGTCGGCTTTCCCACTGGCTTTCAGGAACGTCGCCAGTTGGTCCCCGTCGGCGAAGGCCAGGGTGGAGTCATCCAGGAAGTGGACGGCAAGCTCGGCGCGGCCGTCCACGAAGTACGTCTTGCCGTTGACCTTCTTCTCCTCGGCTTTGCCCAGGTACGCCTTCCGCACGGCCACCGGGTCGAACGGCTTGGAGAACGCCAGCAGCGTCGTGAACGTCGGCTCTTCGGGTGTGGCCCCCGGCAGCAGCACCATCGTGACCCGCGAGAGGGTGGACGGGGCGGGGACGAACTGCGTGTCCAGGTCGGCGAGCGCCTTCGGGCCGGCCTTCTCGAAAATCTTGCG
>JBBRUO010000667.1:0-3192 GCA_038247725.1 Gemmatales bacterium | reverse complement strand
TTCGCGGACTGCCTGCTGAAAATCCGCAACGAAGACCCGGAGGTCGTCCGCACCGCCCCGCACACCCACGTCATCAGCCGCCCGGACGAGGTGAAGGCTGCCAAGGAGCCGATCCTGCGGTGGACGGCTAAGGCGTAAGGAGAACCCCGATGGCATTCGACACCGCGCTCCGGGACCGCATCCACGCCCTGCTGTCCGACGTGCCGGATGTCACCGGCAAGCCGATGTTCGGCGGGTACGGCGTGTTCCGGAACGGCACCATGTTCGCCGGCGTGTATCGGAGCAGCCTGATGGCGAAACTGGGTGCCGCTACTGAAGACGCGCTGCTCGAACCTCACACCGCCGGCTTCGACCCGATGGGCACCGGCAAGCCGATGACCGGGTGGATCACCGTCGATCCGCCGGCCATCGAGTCGGACGAACAACTCCGCGCCTGGCTCGACCGCGCGCTCGCGGTTGTGCCGAAGAAGAAGTCGGCCAAGCGGACGAATAAGGCGTGAGTCACCCCGCGACGTGGAACGAGCGGTAAATCTTACCCAAGCCCAGCGGTTCGATCCGCAGGTCGGTCACGCTCAGCCGGCCGAGCCACGCCAGAAGTTCTGGCAGCGGGCCGCGATGTTCGAGGTCGAGCCGGCCGTCAGTCACGGCTCCCGGTGACAGCGGCGTGTCATCCGGGCCGTGCGTCGGAGCCGCCCCGGTAAACACGCCGCGAATGCGTCGCGCCTCCCGCAACTCGGCCATCGGTTGCAGGTGAACGAGCTTGCCCTTCCGCAGGATCGCCACCCGGTCGCACACCGCCTCCACCTCCTGAAGGACGTGCGACGAGAACAGGATCGCCTTCCCGGCCGCTTTCGCCAGCCGGATCTGGTCGAGGAACTCGTCCCGCATGGTCGGGTCGAGGGTGTTCGTCGGCTCGTCCAGGATGATGAGCGGCACCTTCGGCACCAGCACCGCCAGCAGTGCGATCTTCCGCTTCATCCCGGACGACATGTGCGTCAACTTCTTGTCCGGGTCCACGTCCAGCCGGCGGGCGAGATCGTCCACCTCCTTCCCCGGCGTGTCGCCGCGCAACTTGCCGAGGAAGTGGACGATCTGCCGGCCGGTCATCGAGTCGTACAGCCGCAATTCGCCGGGCAGGTACGTCACCCGCTTGCGGACCTCCACGGAGTCGCGCCAACAGTCCTGGCCGTCGATGCTGGCGCGGCCGGCGGTGGCCCGGAGGAAGCCGAGGAACAGCCGTAGCGCGGTGGTCTTCCCCGACCCGTTCGGACCGAGTAGCCCGACGACTTCGCCCGCCGCGATGCTCAGGTCGAGTTCGTCGAGCGCGCGGAAGCGGCCGTATTCCTTCGTCAGCTTCTCGGCGTACAACAGCGGGGCGGGCATGGGGGCAACCGGGTGGATGATACCAACCGTCAAGATAGGCGAGACACTTCACATGGCGACCGTCCTCGGGCTGGATATCGGCGGGGCGAACCTGAAGGCGGCGACGCCCGACGGCCGGGCCTTGTCGGTGCCGTTCGCCTTGTGGAAGCACCCGGAGAAGTTGCCCGCCGCGCTCGGCGACCTCGTGCAGCAGTTCCCCGACGTGGAAGAGTTCGCCGTCACCATGACCGGCGAGTTGTGCGATTGCTTCGAGACCAAGCGGGACGGCGTGAACGCCATTGTCACTGCACTGCTGAACGTGGCCCGCTGTTGGCCGGTGCGGTTCTGGAGTACGTCGGGCGGGTTCCGCAACTCGGAAGAGGCGCGGGCCGAATGGCGGGGCGTAGCTTCGGCCAACTGGCACGCGCTGGCCACGTTCGTCGGCGGGTACAACCCGCGCGGCACGACCCTGTTGCTCGACATTGGCAGCACCACCACCGACATCATCCCGATTCTCGACGGTCAGCCGTGGACGCGCGGGAAGACCGACCCGGAACGCCTCCGCGAGGGCGAACTGATTTACACCGGGGTGAAGCGAACCCCCCTGTGCGCGCTGCTACAGGCCGGGATTCACGCGGCCGAGTTCTTCGCCACCACGCACGACGCTTACCTACTCACCGGCCACACCAGCGAAGACGAATCGGACACCGACACCGCCGACAACCGCCCGGCCACTCAACGGCACGCCCACGCCCGCATCAGCCGGATGCTCTGCGGTGACCCGGAAATCACACCGCATTCGGACACGCTTCGTCTCGCAGGTGTCGTTCACCAGCGGCAACTGGAAGTGCTCCGCCTGCCAGTCGAACGGGGTGTCCGGCGGGTGAACGGGATGCTCGGCGAGTCAATCGGCACCCGCAAGTTGGCCGTCGTCAGCGGCTCCGGCGAGTTCCTGGCGCGACAGGCATTGGAGCCGTTCAGCGGCCAGTTCACCGACTTCATCCCCCTCACGGATCGGCTCGGCGGGACGGTGGCGACGTGCGGCCCGGCGTACGCGGTCGCGAAACTCGCCCAGGAGCGGCCCCTGTGATCGTGGCGAAAGTCGGCGGCAGCCTGTACGACGACCCGCGCTTGGGGGCCGGCCTCCGCGCGTGGCTGGACGAGCAAGCCGCGCCAGTGATGCTCGTGCCGGGGGGCGGGCCATTCGCGGACATCGTCCGCGACCTCGACCGCACCCACTCCCTCGGTGAGGACGCGGCCCACTGGCTGGCGATTCGCTCGCTGTCGGTCGCGGCGCAATTCCTGGAAACGCTCATCGGCCGGCCGTCGTCCCGCCACCCGATCCGCGTGGTGGACGGCTTCGACTTCTTCCGCCGCAACGACCTCACCCCGCACACCTGGGACGTGACCAGCGACAGTCTCGCGGCGGTGGTGGCGGCACGCACGGCCGCGCGGAAGTTGGTGCTGCTGAAGTCGGTGGACATCCCGCCGATGCCGTGGCCGATTGCCGCCGCAAACGGGTGGGTGGACCCTTACTTCCCGACGGCAGTGGCGGCCGCAACGTTCGACATCGTGTCGGTGAACTTTCGCCGCTGGCTGGACGACCGCCTCGGCCCGAACCTGCCGGACGCCACCGGTGTCTGAACGAGAGCAGTTCCCGACGTGATGAGCGGCCAATAAACTGATCAAACGCGCCCGTAGCTCAACTGGATAGAGCAGCCGCCTTCTAAGCGGCCGGTTGTGGGTTCGAGTCCCGCCGGGCGTACTGGTGCCGGCCGACGCCGGCGGATGCGGATCGGTGCGTTTCACTTGGTTTTCTAGGGTGTCCGG
>JBBRUO010000666.1:0-3199 GCA_038247725.1 Gemmatales bacterium | reverse complement strand
CACGCCACCGCCAGTAGGTTCCGTTTCGCAGTCATGCCGTGGGCCTCACCTGACGGGCTGTCGATGCACCGCCGTCTACCGCGCGGTGCGTCCTGTCACTGGATATCGGCGCGAAGGCGGGGGGAACTTAACGGTCGCCCGGAAAAGTCCGACGAGACGGGTCGCGGCGGGGCGGACCTCACCCAGATCGCGCGACCTCTCAAGACGGCCGGTCCCGCCCCTGTTCCCGCCCCGCCCGGTTCGTTGAATACGATGACCTCTCCGCCGCGCCCTTTCCGGTGGGTTCCCCGATGAACGTCCTGCTCAGCGAAGACGAACTCCGCGACCGGGTGCGACAGATCGCGGCCGAGGTGAACCGCGACTTCGCCGGCCGCCCGCTCACGGTCGTCGGCATCCTCACCGGCAGCCTCGTGTTCCTCGCCGACCTGATCCGCCGCATCGAGGTGCCGCTGAAGATCGGCCTGATCCAGGCGTCCAGTTACCGGGGCGAGACGACGACCGCCGGCGAGCTGCGGATCAACGACGCCCTGCTGACGGACGTGACCGGCCGCGACCTGCTCCTCCTCGACGACATCCTCGACACCGGGTACACCCTCACCCGCATCGTCGCCCACCTGCGGGAGAAGGGGGCGGCGTCGCTGCGGACGTGCGTGCTGCTGCGGAAGGTCGGCCGCCAGCAGGTGCCGTTCGAACCCGACTACGTCGGGTTCACCATCCCGAACAAGTTCGTCATCGGGTACGGGCTGGACTACGACGACGAGTACCGCCACCTGCCGTACATCGGCGAACTGACGCCGGGGTGAGCCGACATGTCCCGCGTCATGCTCCTCCTTTCCGACGACGGCCCGACGGGGGCGGCCACGCAGGCGCGGCTGGCCCTCGCCGCGCTCCCGGGGGTCGAATCCGAGACCGCCACCGCCACCGTCCGCCACGCCGGCTATTGGAATGGCATCTCCCGCCTGCGCGACCGCATTCGGGCGTTCCGGCCCGATGTCTTACACGCGGTCGGAGCGGGGGCGGCGGGGGTGGCCGTGCTACTGAAACTCCCCCGCATCGGGTTGAAGCCGTACCCCCGGCTCATCCTCAGTGGGTGCGACGCGGCCGACAGTTGGCTCGCTCGGCGGGCACTGGCTCGGGCCGACGCGGTGCTGGCGTACTCGCCCGGCGAGGCGGATCGTTACCGCCGATTCGTGCCGGCCGAGCGAATCCGCCCCATCCCGCCGGGCGTCCCGGTTCCCGGAATGCGGCCGCCCGGCAACGGCTCCAACGGCGAGATCGTCATTGCCGCCGTGGGCAACTTCGACCGCTGGTCCGGCCTGAAAACGGCGATTTGGGCATTCGATGTACTGAAGTATGTGTCGCCGGACTTGCGACTGTTGCTGATCGGCGATGGCCCCGGTCGCGAATCGGTGGAGCGGTTCGGCCGCGAGTTGGCCAACGACGACCACCGCGTCCGCTACACCGGCCCGCGCGCCGATGTCGGGGAGTGGCTCGCCGCCGCCGATGTCGTCTGGATCACGCACGAGCGCGGCGGGGTGACGGTCTCGCTGGAGGCGATGGCCGCCGGCACTCCGGTGGTCGCCATGCGAACGACGGACACGGAAAGTGTCATCGCGGACGGCGAGTCGGGCGTGCTGGTACCGGCCGGGGATCGGGCGGCGATGGCGGCCGCGACGGCCGAGTTGCTCCGGCACCCGGACGACCGCCGGCGGCTGGCCGCGTCCGCCCGCCGGGCCGTCGGCGAGCGGTTTCCGGTCAACCCGTTGGCGGCCGCGACCGCCGCCGTGTACGATATCCCAACCTGACCTCTCCCGGTGCGGTGTATGTTTCGGAACGTCTTGACGATGCTCCTGGCTGGTGGTCGGGGCACCCGCCTGGAACCGCTCACCCGCGACCGGGCGAAGCCGGCGGTGCCGTTCGGCGGGCTGTACCGCATCATCGACTTCACCCTTTCCAACTGCATCAACAGCGGGCTGCGGAAGGTGTTCGTCCTCACCCAGTTCAAGTCCCGGTCGCTCGACCAGCACATCCGCGGCGGGTGGCACTTCCTCAGCGCCGAGCTGGGCGAGTGGATCGAGGTGCTCCCGCCGCAACAGCGGATCGACGAGCACTGGTACAAGGGCACCGCCGACGCCCTGTACCAGAACATCTACAGCATCGAGAAGGACAACCCGGAGCTCATCCTGATCCTGGCCGGCGACCACATCTACAAGATGGACTACGGTGACATGATTGCCGAGCACGTCGCGCGGGGGGCCGCCCTGACCGTCGGCGGGGTCAAGGTGCCGGTCGCCGAGAGCGACCAGTTCGGCATCCTGAAGACGACGCCGGACGGCCGCATCGTCGAGTTCCTCGAGAAGCCGCCGACCACCCCCGGCCTACCTGACGACCCGAAGTTCGCACTCGGTTCCATGGGAATCTACATCTTCAACACGCGGGAACTGTTCGAGCGACTGTGCGCCGACGCCGCCGACCCGGCCAGCCGCCACGACTTCGGCAAGGACATCATCCCGGCGATGATCCGGGACGGGCTGAACGTGTACGTCCACCGCTTCCGCGACCGCAAAGGGAAGCCGACCGCCTACTGGCGGGACGTGGGCACCCTGGACGCCTTCTACCAGGCGAACATGGACCTGGTGTCCGGGGCACCGGAGCTGAACCTGTACGACGACGACTGGCCGATCCGCACCCTTCAGCACCCGTCCCCACCGCCCAAATTCGTCCACTCCGCCGACGGGCCGCTCGGCCACGCCCGCCGGGGCGAGGCGCTGGACAGTATCGTCGCCGGCGGGTGCATCGTGTCCGGCGGGCAGGTGCGGCGGAGCCTGCTCTCCCCGATGGTGCGGGTGAACAGCTACGCCGTGGTCGAGGGGTCCATCCTGTTCGAGGGGGTGGACGTCGGCCGTTACTGCCGCATCCGCAACGCCATCATCGACAAGGACGTGAAGTTGCCGCCGTACACGGTCATCGGGTACGACCGCGAGTTCGACCTGGCGCGGGGCTTCACCATCACCGAGGGGGGCATCGTGGTGGTGCCCAAGGCCGAGCCGCCCGACACCTTCCAGGCCCCCAACCACCTGCCGTATTGAGTAGGGGCGGGGGGGGGCCCCCGGCGGGGGGTTTTGGGGGGGGGGGACCCGGGCGCCGGAAAACAAGCACAACCCCACCGCCACCAAGAACACCCCCGGCGGGCCCGGGT
>JBBRUO010000665.1:0-3211 GCA_038247725.1 Gemmatales bacterium | reverse complement strand
GTTGAGCCGGCGCATTTCCGGCACCAGCCGTGACGAACACGAGCGAAAGTGTTTCAGGCGACGGACGAGGATGCGTTCGGCCTTGAACATCAGCGATTGCCGGAATCGGGCACTGATCGACGGCGGGCGGACGAACTGCTGATCGATCCAAACCAAGTGGTGGACGTTCACCAGGGCCTTGTCGCGGTGTCGCAGGCCGAGCCAGCCGGACCACAACTGTTCCAGGTGCAGCACGTCGAACCCGCGCGCCAACTCGGCCTCCAAGTCGCGCTTCAACTGAGCGGAGAACATGTACGAGTACGGTCGGCGGAGGGTTTCCCACTTCGCCCACAACCCGGAGCGGGCGGGGAACGGGTACAGGCGGAGGTCGTACTCCGGCGCGGGGAACAGGCGACGGGCTTCGTCCATCTCGGACGCCTTGCTGCACGCCGCGAACGCCGTCACGCGATGGCCGCGCCGGACCAACTCCCGCAGCAGCACATAGAACCACCGCGACGCGGCGTTCCCGAACGGCACCGGCGCTTCGATCATCACGAGGACGACGCGCAACGGCGTCACGAGGTCGGCTCCCCGATGGCGGCCAGGAAGTCGCGGCCCATGTCGTTCCACGTCCGGTCCCGGAGGGTGGCCGAGAACGGGACGACGCGAGTTCGCCAGTGTTCCAGGTTTCCCCGCCACCGGGTCAGCCGGTCGGCGAGGTCGGTCGCGTTATCGGGGTCCGACAGCAACAACTCCTGTAGCTCCGATGGGTACCGCTCGGCGATCCCGGCCGTGGCGGAGACGAACGCCGGCAACCCGCAGCAGATCGCCTCGTGGACCCCGAGTCCGTAGGCCTCGTACCGCGTCGGAGAGACCAGCGCGTCGGCGGCGCGGAGCAGGTCGGGGACGTCGGTTCGGAAGCCGAGGAATCGGACGCCGTCGTGCAACCCCGCCGCCTCGACGCGCCGTTGCCACGAGGGCAACTCCGCGCCACGCCCGACGACGACGAGCAGCGGATCCCACCCGCCGCGCGCCGCGAGTGCGGTCCAGGCGGCGAGCAGCGTGTCGAACCCCTTCCGCCGGTCGCCGAGGGCACCGATGAACATCACGACGGGGCGATCCGGCGGCCACCCGAAACCCGCTCGCAACTCCTCCCGTTCGGCCGGCGAACTCGGCCGAAACCTCGACGGGTCGGTGCCGTAGTAGACCGTCACCGCCCGTTCCGGTTCGACGCCGAGTCGTTCGACGACATCGCGTCGGGTCCGCTCGGAGTTGCACACGACCGTCCGCGCCGCGCGGACGGCAGCCCGCTCGGCGGTGAGATGCATCGGGTACTCGAACGCGGCCTTCGCCCGCCGCGCGAGACCACCGGAGTGAGTCGGACGGTACGCGGCGTGGACGTAATGCACCCAGTTCACGTCGGGGAATCGGCAGTTGCCGCCGTTGGCGATGACCCGCCCGCCGGCCCGCAGCGCGGCCCGCCCCGCCCGCCGCCCGCTCCAGGCCAACGGCCACGACCCCAGCAAGTACGAACCGAGGGGTTTGACGACCCGCCGAGTGGTGACAGTGGGGGTGGCGGTGAGTTCCGGGGCCGCGCGGTGCGTGACAAGTTCTACGGCGTGGCCGGTCCGGGCGAGGAAATCGGCCAGCGAGTAATTGGCCAGGTCCATGCCGCCGGTGGGGACGAAATCGCCCGTTATGAGGACGAAACGGCTCACCCCGCCCCCCGGCGACGGGAATCGGTTTGGCGGGCGGCAGTCAGCAGCGCGGCTGTGAGCAGCAGGTACATCATGCCGCTCTGGGCGATGAACACGTGCGCTGAGAGGGTGGTGGTGAAGGCCGCGACGGTGATGGCGGCGACGACGGCGGCGGAGTCGGCCAGGACCGGAGAGGTGCCCCGCCCCATCAACCGGACGACCGCCAAGAACCCGGCCAGCATGGCTCCATAGCCTGTTAGCAAGAGTGGGACGCCACCGTCAAACACCCAACCAGTGAAGGTAGTTTCAGCCCACAGCGGCGGTGAGCTCGGATTGTTCGGGTTCCCGAAATAGGAGTACATCATTCCCCAGCGTCCGAGCCCGGCCCCCAGTGGGTATTCGGGGATGAACACCTCGACAGTATCCTCGATGAAGTGTCCGCGGTTTTGGTAGTACACGTCACCCGCGGACGCCTCGAAGAGTGTGGCGAAGCGGCTCGTCACCGCATCGCTTCCGATTGACGTGGCCCACAGAAACCCGAGAACACCGACCCCGATCAACGCCCCGATCAACGCGAGTGCTCGAGCGATCAGGCCTCGGTAGGCCATTACGACCGAGTAGGCGAGGAGCGAGATCACTGTCAGGAGGAAGAGGGACCGCACCTGGCAGATGTAGAGGCTGAAGGCGCTGACAACGGCGATTGCGACCACAGCCAACTTGATCACCGACCCCCGGTTCGTCAGAGCCACCCCCACCCCGATGACGATCGCCGAGTTCGCGGCCAAGGCGGCACCTCCAGGGGAGTCGGACAAGCCCATGGGACGGAACACTTCGGTCCCGTCGTCAAGTCTCACCTTCAACCCGTCCGCAAACTCGCCGAGCATCTGTTTGACGAAGGTCGGGTCGGGGGCGAACCGGCCGGGGTCGTACACTTGGAGGACGCCGACCGCCGCGCTCGCCGAGTTCAACAGCCACAGGATGATGAGCAAGTTGCGGAACACGTCGGGCGTGATCGCGATCCGACCGGCCCAGAAGATCGGCCCCCACACCGCCAGCGCCAGCCCGACCTGCGCGGCCCCGGCCAACAGGGAGTTCGTCTCCGGGTGAGCCATCGCGATCGTCATGATCGCCAGCCCGGCGACCGCCCACGGCCGCACGGGGTTGCTCGGGCTGCGGGCCGGCAAGAGGACCAGATACGCGATGCTCATCCCGAACGGGATCAGCCGCAACACGAACCGCAGCGAGCCGAGGGCCTCCACCACCAAGGCGGCGACGCAGACGAACTGCACCACGACGAAGGCGTACAGATACCAGGGCGAGACTAGCCGGGGCGCGGGGTGTCGTGGGCGGGGAGGCGTGGTCAAGACTCTCCTGCCTTTCGGCCGATGACGAGGACGTTGTCCGAGAACGCCCGCGGGGCCATTCGCGGCAACAGGCCCGGCCACCGCCGCGCGGTCCCCGGCACCCGGCCACTTCGGGTGTACTCCACGGCCACGTCGGTCCACCCGCACTCGGCGGCGATTCGCCGGAGATCG
>JBBRUO010000664.1:0-3215 GCA_038247725.1 Gemmatales bacterium | reverse complement strand
TCGAAGTCTGCCGTCTGGTAATGTCGGGCCTTTGATCAGAAGGGCTCGGCGTTTCAGCAAGAGGAGTTGATGTTGAAGGAAGCGTGACCACCAGATTCTCGCCTTCGTGTGCCGAAAACGCCAGTACTGGTGAACAAGCGGGCCGACGATTCCGAGTGCTACGAGTGCGAGTGTGACGTAGAACGCCGTATGCATGACCCACTGCCCTTGGCATAGTTGTTACAAAAACAAGGCGACATTTATTTCGTCTGCGACACCCCCCGTCGAAGTACTCCCGCCGTTCACCTCGCAGTAAGTGGAAGTGCCGGCGGCGGGACACGACCGAGCGGGACTACCACCAGCGGTTGCGACGGTACCCACCTCGAACAGAGGTGTATCGGACACTGCCGGAACGGGTCCGAGTGCGGCGAATGTGCGGGCGGACGATGGACCAGGCGCGTTTCATCCGAGAAGTCCTCCGAGGGGGTCAGTGTTGCCGGCGGGTGCTTCCCGCTTCAGCACGGCGGATTTGTTCGTGCCGCCGTAGATGACGCGGAACTGGACGTTGCCCTTCTCCAAGTCTCCCATCGACAGGAGTTCGTCGTCGATCAAATCGAGTAGGCGGTGAACCTCGTCCTGAGACTTGGGGGGATTCAGGTACACCACCGTGACCATCGCCATGCTGGGGGTGTAGTGGATGTCCAGTTGGGCGAAGGGTTCACTGTCCTTCTTGCGACCGGTTTCGGCCAGCCAGATTTCCGAACTGGGGGTTCGGAACTGCTGGACGAAGACGACGTTCTCGATGTCCATTTGCGTGGCTCGGTCGTGGTGGGATTCGCAAGAGGTGTGCTTCTGCAAAGAGTTGTACCGCGCCAGGAACGCCGTCGCAAGTGGTCACGCCCGCTTGAGTTTCCAACGCAGCCGAATCCCCGCCGAATGATGCTACGTGATGGAGTCTGGGGAAAATCGGGTTCCCGTTCCTGGGGGCAATTCCTTTCTCAGCAGACCCCTTTGGCCGTCGTCCGACCACTCGCACGAGAATTTCAGTTCTACCAAACTTGCCAATCGCTCCGGCGGTCGGGTATCCTTGGTGTGGGAACGGTGGGAGTAGCTACCCACTGAAGCCGGGCGCGGTGTTGGTGTCGTCCTTGCACCAGTGCCGTGCCCGGCCTGCCCGCTCAAGGACAACAGCCATGTGGGAACAACTGCCGCCGGCGGATTGCGTTCGTCGGTTATTGGAGTTAGTGGAAGCAATCTGGCTGTGGGGATCGTACCAAGGGCCGCGCCACAGTTCCGATCCGATGGAACGAAACGACAACTGCAACGCCATCCAGCAAGATTTTAATACCCAACTGCGCCCACTGGCCGAAGCCGCATGTGGCGTGCCTCTCCCCCAACAAATCGACTACCGCCTTTGGGAAAGCAGGATTGATGCTGTTCGATTGGCCTGTTTCGAACTCTATTCAAACTATAACCCTCACCTGCTGAACTTCGAGTTATCGAACAGACTCAGTGCAGCGAGCGCCGAGTTGAGGCAGATTTCCAGCGCTGTCCTTAGACATTTGACGGCAAAGCAACCACCGCTTACATCCACCGCGCAGACGGAAAACACGCCAGATCCACATCCCTCAGCTTCAACTTCCTCCGCGATGGGTGGTGAAAACACCTCCGCCAACGTCGCTCCGCTCGCCGCCGCTGCCGGCAATGACACGCAGGGGAAGGGGAAACCGGGCGGTACGACATCGACCGCGAAACCGAAACGTCGCGGTCGCAAGCCGACGAACCCCACCGACACTAAGCGCATTTATGAAGCGTGGGCGACCGGGCGATACCGGACCGTCGCCGAACTCGCACGAGAGTTGCGGACGACGGCGAAGGACGTGAAGAAGGCACTCGACCGAAGCCGCCCGCCACGGAAGAAATCGACGCCGTAACCCCTGTCAAGTCGCAGCGAATTGATCCGCCGATTTTTTCTCCGCATTTCCGTCCTTGTTTTGCCAAGACGTGACACGACCGGCGACGGATCAATTCATTCCTCCGCCGTGGATCAATTCAAAGTGTCCGAACCAGCGCGGATGATTCTCGCATCGGGGGGCGTGGTGCCACTCGATCCGAGGACAATCCATGACCGCGACCGTTCCGAAGCCGGACGCCCACTCCGCCTTGCTGCTCCGCGTCGATGACGTGGCCGAGTTGCTCGACATCTCGCCCCGCCAAGTGTGGCGGATGGCCGACGCCGGTTCGTTCCCGCGCCCGATCCGGATCGGCGCGAAGCTGAAGCGCTGGCCCCGCTCCGCCGTTGAAAACTGGCTCGCCGAGCAAACCGCCGCCGCCAACCGCCGCCGCTAATCACCCGACGGACGCCCTGGCCGGCGTCCGGCGACGGCCCTTCGCGCACACTCCGAACCTCACGAGTACCCGACCCATGCCCCCGACGAAAACGCGGCACCCGCCGCCCCAACCGCCCCTCGACCTGCTCGCCGAATCCGAACGGCTGTTCCTGCTCGACCTGCTCGACGCGCCGAACGGAGTTGCCGCGCTGGTGAGCGCCCCGACGCCGTTCGACAAGAAGCCGTTCGCCGACGGCGGAAAGTGGCGCGGGGACATCCCGAAAGCGCTGGTGCGGCGCGGCATCATCGTCGCCGTGACGACCCGCGACCGCGCCGTCGCCGCGCCCGCTGAACGGCCGTCGCGCAACAACACCGTGGTCCGACTGTGGAAGCTCATCGACCGGCCCGCCGCCGAACGCCGACTCGCCGAGTTGAACGCCCGCCGCCGCCGGCCGGCGGAACCGACCCTGTTCGACGACCTCGACGAATCGCTCGCCTGAAATGGTGCGACGGACACCTGGCCCGGTGCCCGTCGCGAAGACCCTCACGCACAATCACGACCCAACACCCATCGGAGTTGATTCTATGCCCGCGCCTCTTTCCTTCGGCAACGCCGGAAGTCCGTTCGATGACACCGCCGTCGGCGGGTACGACTCCGCCCCCGGCCCCGACGGGTTCAACCTGTCCGGGTTCGATACCGCCGACGGCACGACCACCGTGCCCGCCGGCGTCTACCTCTGCCTTGTCGAACGCGGCGAGTTGGTGAAGACGAAGGCCGGCAAGCCCGCCTACCGGTTGTGCTTCAAGACCGTCGAGCCGAGCCAGCACGCCGGGTTCACCCTCTGGCGCTGGTACCTCCTGGCCGACGCCGCCGGCGCGAACCGGGCGAAGGCCGCGCTCGCCCCG
>JBBRUO010000663.1:0-3230 GCA_038247725.1 Gemmatales bacterium | reverse complement strand
TGAAGCGACGAAGAGTTTGAACCACGAAGGACAGGACGAGCACGAAGAAAACGGCGGAGAACTGAACATTTCCTCATTGTGTCCTTCGTGATCTTCGTGGTTCCAATCTTGCCCACCCTCACACACTGAACAGCCCTGGGCGGCGTGTCAGTCCCCTTGACACCGGAGGCGGGCGCGGTATTCCGCCGCACTCGTTGTGGTCGTCCGTTTGTCGTCCCCGGCCCGTCGGAGTGGCCCCGCCATGCCCCGCCCCTCGCTCGCCTCGGCCGCCCTGCTGTTCGCCGCCGTCCCCGCCCTCGCCCAGCCGGTGCAGTCGCTGGCCCGCGTGAAGGTCGGGTCCGCCGGGTTGTACAGCGGGCCGGGCGATCAGATGCCCAAGTGCGGCAGCATCGAGCAGGGGCACGTGGTCGTCGTCGATCACCCGGAGGGGAACGACTGGCTGGCCGTGCAACCGCCGGTCGGCTCGCTCAGTTGGATCAACCACCTGCACGTCGAACTCCAGACGCCGCCGGCCGGCCGGCCCGTCACCTTCCCGGCGAACGCCCAGGTGCGATCCGCCGGCGAGGTGAAACTGGCCGTCGGGCAGATGGGCGACGCCAAGCCGTTCAACGTGCGGCGGACGAAGTTGCCCGACGGGAGCGTCGTGAAGATCGTCGGGGAGAAGGTGCGGGCGACGGCCGACGGCGACTACGGCGAGAGCAGTTGGTACCCGATCATCCCGCCCCGCGACGACTTCCGGTACGTCCGGCGGGCCGACGTGGAACTGATCGGCGGGTCCGAGAAGCCGGGGTTCGTGGTGAAGGCGGCGTCCCACACCGAGCCGGCGGAACCGCCCGTCGCGTCCATCCCCGGCACCTTCCGCCCGGCCGCCCCCGCGAGTGGCGACGACGGGTCGAACAACTCGCTCTGGAAAGACGCCGAGGCGGCGCGGCGGGAGAACGACTTCCCGCGCGCCGAGCGGCTGTACAAGCAAGTCGCCGAGGAGGCGACCCGAGGCGGCGACACGGCCCTGGCCAACCTGTGCTTCAACCGCATTCACTACCTCCGCGAACTGCAACGCCAGAAGGAGCGCGGGGAGACGCCGGTGCTGAAGGCCCTCACGATCGACCCGCCGGCGGACGCGACGAAGCCGACCGGGGCCGCGACGGTCGGCGGCCGCGGGCTGCTGCGGGTGGTGGACTTCAAGTACGAGAACCGGCCGGTGTACGCCCTCACCGACCAGCGGGGCGTCAGCCTGTATCTGGTGTCGGACGTGGTGGACCTGAGCCGGTACAACCGCCGGCACGTCGAGTTGAGCGGGACCGTGACCTACCCGAAGGAGTTCGCCGGCACCGGCCTGATGCGCGTCTCGACGGTGGACAAGGTCGAGGGGAAGTGACACGGCTTCGACGAATGCCGCCCGATCGGGCGTCGCTGGGAATCCGGCGGCGGGGCTGGTACGTCTATGGGTATGGGGGACTCCCCACCGAGGGCGTGCCATGCGTCGTTTGCTTCTCGCCGTTTTGCTGACCGCACCATCCGCCGCGTTGGCCGCCGATCCGCTCGCCGCCAAAGCGAGTGCCATCCTGGACGCGCACTGCCACCGCTGCCACGGCAAGGACGGGGCCATTGAAGGCGGGTTCAACTACGTCCTCGACTTCGCCAAACTGTCCGCCCGCAAGAAGGTGGTCGCCGGGAACGCCGCCGGGTCGCCGCTGGTGAAGCGGATCGTCGCCGGGACCATGCCGCCGCCGGGCGAACAGCCCCGCGTGAGCGCCGCCGACCTCGCCACTCTGAAGCAATGGATCGACGCTGGGGCCGGATCGGTCGGGTTGACCCCGCCGCGCGAAGACATCTCCGCCGCCGACGTGACCCAACTGGTCCTGGCCAACCTGGAAGGCATCGACCGTCGCGCCCGCCGGTTCGTCCGGTACTTTTCCCTCACGCACTTACACAACGCCGGCCTCGGCGATGACGAATTGCAAACTTACCGCAACGCGCTGGCGAAGTTGCTCAACTCGCTGTCCTGGCACCCGAAGGTCCGCAACCCGGAACCCATCGACCCGGCGAAGACGGTGCTGCGAATCGACCTGCGCTGGTACCTGTGGGACGCCACCCTGTGGAACCGGTTGCTGAACGACTACCCCTACGGCCTCCTCACCGACTCCGGCTCGGCGCGGGCCGTGATGGTCGGCACCGCCACGAAAGTGCCGGTGGTGCGGGCCGACTGGTTCGTCGCCACCGCCAGCCGCGCGCCGCTGTATTACGACCTGTTGCAACTGCCCGGCAACCTCGGCGATCTGGAGAAGCAACTCCGTGTCGATTCGGCGCTGAACATTCAACAAGACCGGGTGTTGCGCACGGCGTTCAACGGGTCCGGCGTGGCCCGCTTCAACCGGGTGCTGGAACGGCACGACGCGCTGAACGGCCCGTACTGGCGGAGTTACGACTTCGACGAAGTGCCGCAAAACCTCGTGGACCGCACCGCCCCGCAGCCGGCCGACCGCCGCAACGTGTTCGCCTTCCCACTCGGACCCGGTCAGGCCGAGAACTCGTTCGTCCACGCCGGTGGGGAGATGATCTTCGCATTGCCGAACGGGCTGCATGCGTATTACATTGTGAACAATCAGAACGCCCGTCTGGATAAAGCCCCGCAGGTGATTGTCTCCGACCCGCGGCGGCCGGATCGCTCGGTCGAGGCCGGTGTGTCGTGCATGTCGTGCCACGTCACGGGCATTCTGCCGAAGGCCGATCAGGTGCGGGACCACGTGGAGAAGAACGCGAAGGCGTTCAGCCGGCTGGAAGTCGAGCAAATCAAAGCGCTGTATCCGCCAAAGGAGAAGACCCTGGCCGCGATGGAAGAGGACATGAAGAATTACGCGGCGGCGGTGGCCCAGACGGGCGCGAAGGTGGCCCGCACCGAAGCCGTCTCCACCATCACGTTGAAGTATGAAGCCGATCTCGACCTGATTGGCGCGAGTGCCGAAGTCGGACTAACGCCGGACGAGTTTCGCGCCCGTATCGACGCCCGCGAACCGCTCCGCCAGAGCCTCGGCGCGCTGCGCACCGCCGGCGGCACCGTCTCCCGCCAAGTGTGGGTGCAATCGTTTGGCGACCTCGCCCGCGAGCTGCGACTGGGCGAGTTGTTTCGCGGGAACATCGGCGCGGCCCTCACCGACAACACCGGCGAACTCGACCCGCTCGAAGCGCAGGGGAATGTCGCCAACGCGGTCGCCATCAGTCCGAACGGG
>JBBRUO010000662.1:0-3234 GCA_038247725.1 Gemmatales bacterium | reverse complement strand
TGCTCTGGCGGCAGAAGCCCCGGCGGAACGAGCTGCGGGCGGTGTGCGACCCGGCGTGGCTGACGGCTATGCGGTACGGCACCGACTGCCTGCCGCTGTTCTACGGCCGGCCATTCCCCACCGACTGGCGAACTGCCGCGCCACGTCCTTCATCCCCCGGTGTTCGAACGCGCGGGCCACCAGTTGCCGGACAGCGGCATCGGTGTGCTGCCGCGCCGCGCCGGCGGTCGTCAGGGTGTGGAACACGGCGTAGTAGGCCGCCGACACCGCCCGCCGCAAGTCGGTGGCGCGCGGGCGGCCGACGGTTTGCCGTTGGGTCAAATGCTCGGCTTGGTCCAGGAGATGTTGGGGGTTCATTCGTCGCCCTCGGCGTACATCTCCCGCCGGTCGCTGACGGCATCCAGGTCGAAGTACGCCCACCGGTCGCCCAACAGGTCAACGTCCCGGAGGTGATCGCGGATGCGAAGCCGGATGCCATCGAACTCCCGGAAGTATCCGGGCCGTTCGATGGTCTCGTCCTTGGCGATCAGGCGGATCCAGATGGACGGGTAGCCGTCGTGGTCGTCCCCGATGCGGCAGTCGGACTCCACGAAATCGTCCGCCAGCCACGGCAGTTTCGGCAGGTCTGCTACCGCCGCGCGGAGGGCGTCGTCCTTCGAGATTTTGGTCGAGGTCATGTCGCGTCTCCGTGGGAACGATTCCGGCACTCACCGTTGATTTTATCACCCGTTCCCCTGTTGTAACCTCCATCGCAGCAGCGAGAACCGCCGGCTCTGGTCCGCCTTGCCGACGGCGATCTCCAGCGCCTTGCGGGTGCCCACCAGTGCCACCAGTTTGCGGCCGCGTGTTAACCCCGTGTAGATCAGGTTGCGTTGCAACATGACCCAGTGTTGCGTATGCACCGGGATAATCACCGCCGGGTATTCGCTGCCTTGCGACTTGTGAATGGTAATGGCATAGGACAGTTGCAACTCGTCCAGGTCGGCGAATTCATAATCCACCGCCCGGCCATCGAACTCCGCCGTTAAGACCTGTTCGGTTTCGTCCACGATCACGATGCGGCCGATGTCGCCGTTGAAGACTTCGCGCTGGTAGTTGTTTTGCGTCTGAATCACCTTGTCGCCGACGCGGAAGGTGATGCCGTACTTCTCCACCTCCCGCGCGCCGCGGCCGGCGGGGTTGAGTGCCGCCTGCAACACCTGGTTCAGGTTCGACACGCCGAGGTCGGTGCGGTTCATCGGGCTGAGGATCTGTACGTCGCGGAGTGGGTCCAGGCCGAACCGCGCGGGGATGCGGTCGCGGACCATCGCCAGGATTTTGTCGGTGATGGCGTCCGGCGTGTCGGCCTCGATGAAGAAGAAATCCCCGGCGGCGTTCGGGGCGGATTCCGGCGCGTCGCCCCGGTTCACGGCGTGCGCGGCCCGCACGATGTAGCTGGAACTGGCCTGCCGGTGGACTTCGGTCAGTCGCACCACCGGCACCACCTCGGAATCGATCAGGTCGGCCAACACGCTGCCCGCCCCGACGCTCGGCAACTGGTCGCGGTCGCCGACTAGCACCACGCACGCCCACGGCGGCACCGCCCGCAGCAGTTGGTTCGCCAGCACCACGTCCAGCATGGAGACTTCATCGACGACGAGCAAATCCAGGTCGAGCGGGTTCTCCTTGCTCCGCTTAAAGGTGCCGATGCCGGCGTCGAATTCGAGCAGCCGGTGGATGGTCTTCGCCTCGCGGCCGGTCGATTCGTTGAGCCGCTTGGACGCCCGGCCGGTCGGCGCACACAGCCCGACCCGCTGCCGCTTCGCGCTGAAGATTTCGATGATCGCCCGCACGATGGTGGTCTTGCCGGTGCCCGGCCCGCCGGTGAGGACGAGCAGCTTTTGCGTCATCGACTGCCGCACCGCGTCCCGCTGCTTCTCGGCGAACTCGATGCCCATCTTCCCTTCGACCCACGCCAGCGCCTTTTCGACATCCGTCTCCGGTAGCGGATGCCCCCCCGCCGCCAGCGACTTCACCGCCCGCGCCACGCCGAGTTCCGCGAGGAACAGCGACTTGAGGTAGAGCAGGGAATCGTCTGTTCCCCCCTCCCCTTGCGGGAGGAGATTTGTGTCATTGCCGGTTCCCCCCTCCCCTGGCGGGAGGGGGGGACGGACGGTCCCGCACGATCTCATCCCCGATCCGCAGGTCTTCGATGGCACTCGTGATGATTTCGCTGTTAATCTGCGTCAGGGTCATCGTGTTCTCGACCACCACCGGCTCCGGCAGCCCGACGTGCCCTTGCGAACTGGCTTCGCCCAGGACATGCCGCACGGCCGCTTGCGCCCGCTTGGGTGAGTCGCGGGGAATGCCCAACTTCAAAGCCAAATCATCGGCCGTCTTGAAGCCGACGCCCCAGATGTCGGTGGAGAGGCGGTACGGGTTCGTCCTCACCTGCTCGATGGCGTTCTCGCCGTAGGTCTTGTAGATGCGGACGGCTCGCGCGGTGCCGATGCCAAAGCTTTGCAGGAACGCCATGATCTGGTGGACGGCGCGGTTCTGCTTCCAGCTCTCGCGGATCAGTTCGACCCGCTTCGCCCCCAACCCCTTCACCTGACTCAGCATGCTGGTGTGCTTCTCGATGACTTCCAGCGTACGGTCGCCGAACACCTCAACGATCTTCGCGGCGTACTTCGGGCCGATGCCCTTGACCAGCCCGGAGCCGAGATACTTGGCGATGCCTTCGGTGGTGTGCGGCGGGGTGGTGCGGAGTTCGGCGGCCTTGAACTGCTGGCCGAACTGCTTGTCCGTCACCCACTCGCCGGACGCCTGGATGAACTCGCCGGCGATGGCCTGCGACAGGTGCCCGACGACGGTGACGAGGTCGCGGTGCCCCTTCGCCTGCACCCGCAGCACGCAGTAGCCGTTGTCCAGGTTGTGGAAGGTGATGCGTTCGATCACCCCGGACAGCGTATCGGGCACGGCGAGACCTCCGGCGGAACCAGTGGAATCACGTTACCCGGCGAGCGTGTGGGGTGCCACGTCCGTTGGGCGGGATTTGCAGGGTGGTCCGCACTCGCCGCGTGCGGTCTTCCGGCACACGAGCGTCGGCGGTTTCGGCGGCTTCACCCCCCGCGGGGGGCGCCCACAACGGGTGGGGGGGTACGGCCCACCCGAGGCGGCGGTGTGGGCGGGGGGCACCCCCGCCGGGGGGGCGCACACCCCCAGGCTGGGGGAGGGCCCCCCCCCCCCCGCAGG
>JBBRUO010000661.1:0-3241 GCA_038247725.1 Gemmatales bacterium | reverse complement strand
GGTGCCGTTCGAGCACCCGGCGGATTTCGAGGTAGGCGTTGTTGGACGGGTCGCCGAAGTGGACCCGAAGTTGTTCGATGTCCATGTCGAAGGCGATGGCGTACACAACGCCCTCCTTTTTGAAGGGCGCGGGCGGGCCGGGGCGAATCGGAGTTGCCGCCGGTCGTCTCGCGGGTGCCGTCGCGGTGGCCATGAGTAGCCCCTGTTGGTGGATGTTCCCGAATTGTATCCCGACAACCTCTACCGCCCGTCACCCCTCCACGATCACCCGCACTTCCTCGATGGCGCAGTGGCCGGATTTGCGGAACGGGCGGGGCATCGGTTGCGCCGCCTTCTTCGCGTCGATGGTGCGGCACCGCAAGACGTACTCGCCAGCCGGGACGCCGGGCAACAGCGCCGCCCAATGCGCCTTCGCCAGTTTCATTGGCCACGCCTTCGGCTTGCCGTCGTCGAACCCCAATAGGTCTTTTGGAATCGCATCGCCCGGCAGTTTACCACCCCACTGCTTCGGCGGCGGCAAGATGGTGGCATCGACCCACAGGGCTTTCGTGAAGTACGGGTCATCGGCCGGCCACGGTTTCCCCGTCGGGTGCAGCCAGACTTGCACCTTCGATAACCCAGAGATGCCGACCTGAGCGTACCCGGTGATCGGCAGCGCCTCGTTCGCCTTCGGCGCGGTCGGCACGTGCAGGGTCGCGGCGAACGTCTTCAACGGGCTGTCGATGTCGTTGTTGCCGTTGGCGTAAGTGTCGTTGGCGTGCGGTAGGTTGGTGAGAGTGATCGTCGTCAACCACTTCACCGACTTGAACCCGTAGGCTTCCGGCACCACCATCCGCACCGGCCCGCCGCGCTCCGGGGACAGCCATTCGCCGTTGAGTTTGTAGCAGAGGATGACCGGCGGCAGGTCGTCCGGGTCTTCGAGGACGCGGCCGACGGGCAGGGAACTACGGAACAGTTGCTTCGGTTCGTCGTTGTGGAAGCCGTGGTAGAAGACCCGTCGCAGGTTCGCCTTCGGTTTCGTCAGCCACATTACGTCGCGGAGCGGCACGCCCTCCCAGATGCCCATGCCCAGCGGGCAGCCGATGTTCAAGCACGTCATCACCTTGGCGAACCGCACCGCGCGCGTCTTGCCGAGTTCGCGTAGCGCGGCGAAGTCGAGGGCGGAGCCGTCTTTCAGCAAGAACTGCTTGCCGAGGGTCGCGGGCTTGTCCGGGTCGGAGACGACTTCGAGCTTCCAGGTGTCGCGGTGAAGCCCGACCTCGCGGAGCTTGGCCGGCGGCAGTTTGTGCGGAATCGGGTTGCCGCGCGACACGTCTTGGAATTTCTCCGGGTCCGTGAAGTATGGTTCGAGCTTGTCCGGCGCGGGTGGCTCCGCGCGCGTCGGTCGGGCGACGAGGGCCGCCGCGCCCGCGCCGAGGAACAACCGCCGGGTGAGGTCGTCGCGGGTCATGGTGCCTTCCCCAGGCCTCACGGCCTGGGCTGTCAGAACCGGCCCTTCAGGCCGGAAGAACGATCACGTCTCACCCGAACAAATCCAGCAGCGGCGTGCCGGTGCTGAGCGGCTTGGTCAACCCCTGCGGCGTCACCTTCGACTCGTACGGCACGCCGAGCGAGTGGAAGATGGTCGCGCTCAAGTCTTGGGGGCGGACGGGTTTGTCTTTCACCGATGAGGCGGTCTTGTCCGACTCGCCGTACACCGCCCCGCCGCGGATGCCGCCGCCGGCGAGGATGGACGAGTAGCACTGCGGCCAGTGCTGCCGGCCGGGGTTGGCACCGGGGATGATCTTCGGCGTGCGGCCGAACTCGCCGGTGACCACGACCAAGGTGTTCTCCAACATTCCCCGGTCGGACAGGTCCGTGAACAGGGCCGACAGCGCGATGTCCAGCCGCGGCAGGCAGAAGCCCATGCCGTAGGAGCCGTCGCCGAAGGCGTTGCCCATGCCCATGTTGCTGCCGTGCATGTCCCAACTGGAACTGGGCGGCCCGCCGAGTTTGTCCGCGTCCGACTTGCCGACCCAGCCGTTCACCGTGACGAAGCCGACGCCGGACTCCACCAGTCGCCGGGCGAGTAGCAGGTTCTGCCCGAGCGGGTTACGGCCGTACCGGTCGCGGGTGCGGGGGTCTTCGCGGTTCACCTCGAACGCCTTGCGAGGCCCGTCCGAGTCCGCCAGTTCGAAGCCGCGACGCTGGATGTCGATCCAATCCTGGTTCCGGCCGGTGCTGTGGCCGAGGCCGGTCAGCAGATGCCGGCGGTCGGCGCTCCGCTCCGGCGGGATGTTGCGGATCATCGTGTCCGGCGCTTTGAAGTCGGGCGTGGACGGGTTGGTCTTCGCGTCGCCGACGAACAGCGGGGCGTAAGGCGCGCCGAGGTTGCCGCCGGTAGCCAAGTTCGGGGCGCAGAACACCGGATCGCCGACGCACTTGATGAGCCACACATACGACGCCACGCTCTTTTCGCTCGGCCGGTGCTTCGCCAGGATCGACCCCATGTACGGGGCGTCGGTCGGGGCCACGGAGTCACCCGCCAGCAGCTTGTGCATGGCGTCGAAGTGGTTGCTGGTGTTGCCAGGGTGCGTCATCGAGCGGATCAGGCAGAACTTGTCGGTCAGCTTGGCCAAGTTCGTGTGCATCTCGTTGATCTTCATCCCCGGCACTTTGGTCGCCGTCTGCTTGTACGGCCCGCGAATCTCGGCCGGCGCGTCGGGCTTCATGTCCCACGTATCGACGTGGCTCGGGCCGCCGCACAGCAGGATGAAGATGCACGACTTGCCGTTCGCCTTGCCATCCCCGCCGCCGCCGCCGGACTTGACGCGGGCCGTCACCGTGCCGGGCGCGGCCATCGCCAGGGCCGAGACGCCGCCGAGTTGCAGGAGTCGCCGACGGGTCAGGGTCGTGTTCATGGCGAGAGGAACCGGGAAGGGAGAGATTCGGCAGGGGAACGGCGCTCGCGCGGGCGAGGCGGTTCATGACTCAGACAGTACCACCGCTCGAACGGGAGTGCAAACGAAGAAATGGCGTGGGAAGGGTCTGGGGTCTGGCAAAACTTTCTGGCGGTCGGCAGTTCTGGCTCGGCTGGAGGTTGATGAAGACCTCACCCCCCGGCCCCCTCTCCGTCCCGGAGAGGGGGGTGTTCAACCCGCACCGGTGGAACGGTCTCTGGCTTCAGGAGCCGAGCCACCCAGGGAAACCAAGCTCGAAACGCGGTGACACGGCGACGTGTTCCTTTTGAACACCCCCTCTC
>JBBRUO010000660.1:0-3258 GCA_038247725.1 Gemmatales bacterium | reverse complement strand
GCGCTGAACCTGAAGTTGCTCGACCCGCGCGATGTGTGCGCGGCCGCCGAACAGGCGTATCGGGCGGGCCGTGTCCCGCTCGCCGCCGCCGAAGGGTTCATCCGGCAGGTCCTCGGCTGGCGGGAGTACGTCCGTGGCATCTATTGGCGGTTCATGCCGGAGTACGCGACCCGCAACTCGCTACACGCGGACCGACCACTTCCACCGTTCTTCTGGACCGGCGAGACGGACATGAACTGCCTGAGGCAGGCGATCTCCCAGACCCTGAAATACGGCTACGCCCACCACATCCAGCGGCTCATGGTGACAGGGTTGTTCGCCCTCCTGCTCGGCGTCGAGCCGAAACGAATCCACGAATGGTACCTGGCCGTGTACGTGGACGCCGTGGAGTGGGTAGAACTGCCGAACGTGATCGGCATGTCGCAGTTCGCCGACGGCGGGGTGATGGCCAGCAAGCCGTACGCGGCAACCGGTAAGTACATCCAGCGGATGAGCAACTACTGCACGGGCTGTCGGTACGACCCGGCCGAACGAATCGGCGACACCGCCTGCCCGTTCACCACACTCTACTGGGACTTCCTGATGCGACACGAGTCGCTCCTCGCCGCGAACCAGCGGATGGCGTTACAGGTGAAAAACTTGGACCGTATCCCGGCTGCTGAAAAGCAGGCGATCCGCGGGCAGGCTCGTCGGCTGTCGCTGGCCCTGGTGTCGTGACGGCCGGCCCCGCCGCGAGCCAAACGGTGCCTCTTGCCGATACGATGACCCTGGATCGTCCTTCCATTCCGAGGTGCCGAATGCCCAATCACTACCCGAAGTGGATGCCGGCGGTGCTGCTCATCGCCGGCGCGTACAACCTGCTGTGGGGGGCGTGGACGATCCTGTTCCCCACCTTGTCGTTCGAATTGTCCGGGTTGAACACGCCGGGCAAGCCGCTCGATTACCCGCAACTGTGGCAGTGCATCGGCATGATCGTCGGCGTGTACGGGATTGGGTACGCGGCGGCCGCGCTGGACCCCGTCCGCCACTGGCCCATCGTGCTGGTCGGTTTCCTTGGGAAGATCTTCGGGCCGCTCGGCTACGTGTACGGCGTCGCCACCGGGCAGACCCGCCCGGACGCCATCGCCACCATCTTCTTCAACGATGTCATATGGTGGGTGCCGTTCTTCCTCATCCTCCGCCGCGCGTATCGAGTCCATTTCAACGAGGAACGGTTCCCCGACCCGGACCCGTTGCCGGTCGCACTGGAGAAAGCGACGGACGCCTTCGGGGTGTCGCTCGCCGAGTTGTCTCGGCGGTCGCCGGTGCTGGTGGTGTTCCTCCGGCACTTCGGCTGCACCTACTGCCGGGAGGCCGCTGCGGACGTGGCCGCGAACCGCACCGCCATCGAAGCGGACGGCACCCGGATCGTGTTCGTCCACATGGGGCCGGCGACGGCGGCGGACACCTTCTTCGCCCAATACGGGCTGGCATCGGTCGCCCGCATCGAAGACCCGGACGCCAAGTTGTACCGCGCGTTCGACCTGCGCCGGGTCGGCTTCGGCACGCTGTTCGGCTGGAAATCCTTGCGCCGATACTTCGCGGCCGGCCACGGCGTCGGAGCGCCGGTGAGCGATGCGACCCGCATGAGCGGCGTGTTCCTGATTCAACACGGGCAGATCGTCCGCGAGTTCCGCCACACGTCGCCCGCCGACCGCCCGGACTACCGCCGCCTCGCCACCGGTGACGCCGCATCATGACCCGTGCCCCGGAAGTCGTCGTCGTCGGGGCCGGCCTGGCCGGGCTGTGCTGCGGCCGCGAGTTGGCCGCCGCCGGCGTGCCATTCGCGATTCTGGAAGCGTCCGATGGCGTCGGCGGCCGCGCCCGCACCGACGTGGTGGACGGGTTCCGTTTGGACCGTGGCCTGCAAAACTACCTGTCGTCGTACCCCGAAGGAAAGCGGGTGCTGGACTACGACGCGCTCCGACTGCGGCCGTTCGCGCGGGCGCTGCTGGTCCGCTACCGGGGGAAATTCCACCGCCTCGCCAACCCGAGAGACGAGTTCTGGACGGCCGCCAAATCCGCCTTCAACCCGCTCGGCACCCTGCGGGACAAGTTCCGCGCGGCGAAACTGAACCGGGTCGTCGCGGCGGACACGCTCGAAGCACAACTGGCGACGCCGGAGGAAACGTCGGTGGACTTCCTCCGCACGCTCGGCTTCACCGACAGGATGATCGACGCCGTATACCGCCCATTCCTGAGTGGCGTCTTCCTCGAACCGGACCTGGCCACCTCGGCCCGCTTCATGCGGTTCGTCTACCGGCTGTTCGGCGAGGGGGCGGCGTGCCTGCCGGCGGCGGGAATCCAGGCCATCGCCGACCAACTCGCGGCCGGGCTGCCGCCGGGGTGCGTGCGGCTCAACTCGGCGGTCGCGGCGGTCGGTGACGGTGCCGTGTCACTGGCGACCGGGGAAACCTTGACGGCGAAGGCGGTGGTCGTCGCGACCGACGGGCCGGCCGCCGCCCGACTCACCGGCGGGGCGGTGCCTGCACCCGGCTACAACGGGACCGTTACGCTGTACTACGCGGCAAGCGCCTCCCCGATCCGCCAGCCGGTGCTGATGCTCGACGGCGACGGCACCGGCCCGGTGACGATCACCGCCGTGCTATCGGACGTGGCCCCGGAGTACGCGCCGCCCGGTCAGGCCCTCATCGCCGCCTCGGTCGTCGGCCTGCCGCCGGACGACGACGCCACGCTGGACGGTCGAACGCGGGGGCAACTCCGGGAGTGGTTCGGCCCGGCCGTGGACGGCTGGCGGTTGCTGCGAATTTACCGCATCCGGCACGCGCTGCCGGCCCAACCGGTCGGGTGGCTGGAACCGTGGCGACGGCCGGTGACGGTCCGCCCCGGCCTGTTCGTCTGCGGCGATCACATGGACAACGCGAGCATTGACGGGGCGATGGCGTCCGGCCGTCGCGCCGCCCGTGCCGTCCTCGACCGCCTCGCGGCCGAGTGACATACCGCCGTCAGCGGAAATGCGGTTGCACCGCCCCGCCCGCCGCGCGACAATCGAATTCCGCCGTGTCGCCAATCGCTTACGGGCTTCGCCATGCTCCGCCACGCGCTTCTGATGTTGCTGTTCCCCGCCGTCGCCGTCGCCGCCGATCCAGTTCGCAAGATCGACTTCGAGCAGGACGTGCGGCCGATGTTCGTCAAACACTGCTACTCTTGCCACGGGCCGGACAAACAGCGGGGCGGCCTGCGCCTGGATGTGAAGGC
>JBBRUO010000659.1:0-3265 GCA_038247725.1 Gemmatales bacterium | reverse complement strand
CGGCCCGCGGATCGGCTTGCACTCGCCGACGCTGAACGGCGGGAAGTTGTAGTCCAGGTAGAACTTCTTCGAGTACCCGTCTTGCAACCCGTCCACCTTCTGTTCATCCTGCCCGGTGCCCAGGGTGGCGACCACCAGCGCTTGCGTCTCGCCGCGCTGGAAGACGGCCGACCCGTGGGTGCGGGGGAGCGTCTGCACCTCGGCCCACACCGGCCGCACTTGGTTGAGCGGCCGCCCGTCGATGCGGGTGCCGGTCATGGTGATTTCTTGGAACATCCGCTCGCGGAGGGCGCTGAACGCCCCGCCGAACTGCTCGGCCGTGTACTTCGTCTCGGTGGCCCCTTCGGGGAAGTATTCCTTCTTCGTCCGCGCCTTCAACTCATCCACCGCGGCGTACCGGGCCAGTTTGCCCTCGGTCAGGTAGCGCTTCTTGAACTCGGTGCCGATCTTCTGGTACAGCTCTTCGGTGAGCGGGTTTTCGGGCGGCGGCGGGGGCAACACTTTCGCCCCGAGGCCGGCCTTCTCCCGCAGTTCCTCGATGGCGTCGATGACCAGAATGCACTGCTGGTGGGCGAAGGCGATGGCGGCGGCCATGACGTCTTCGGGCAGTTCGCGGGCGAACCCCTCGATCATGCACACGGCGTCGCGGGTGGCCGCGACCACCAGGTCCAGGTCGCTCGATTCCATCTGCTCGAACGTCGGCAGGGCGACGAACTGCTCGTTCACGCGGCCGACGCGGACGGCCCCGACGGGTTTCAGGAACGGGATGTTCGAGATGTGCAGGGCGGCGCTGGCGGAGATGATGCCGAGGATGTCCGGGTCGTTCTCCTTGTCGGCCGACACTACCGTCGCCATGATCTGGACTTCGTTCACGAATCCGGGCGGGAAGAGCGGGCGGATGGGGCGGTCGATGAACCGGGAGGTGAGCGTCTCTTTGGTGCTGGGCCGGGTCTCGCGCTTGATGAACCCGCCGGGGAACTTGCCGGCGGCGTAGGTGCGCTCGCGGTATTCCACCTGGAGGGGGAAGAAGTCGCGGCCGGGAATGACGCCGCCGGACGTGGCGGCGGTTAAGAGCGTGGTTTGGCCGAGGGAGGCGACGACCGCCCCGTGGGCTTGCTTGGCGAGTTTGCCGGTTTCGAGAACGAGCGTGGTGTGTCCGAGCGGACGTTCGACGCGGGTGACAGGCACAGTCGGGAACCCTTTCGCGCCACTTTGGTGGCGGGATTGCGGAAGGGGTGCCGACGACGGTAGGGTGGGCCGATTCAACAGCCGACATCAACCGGCGCGTCCCGCCGAACCAGGGGCGGGGCGAGCCGTCTCGGCGTGCGGGTTACTTCCGCAGGCCGAGCTTCTGGATGACATCCAGGTACCGGGAGCGGTCGGTCTGCCGCAGATATTGCAGCAGACTGGCCCGCTGACTGACCATCTTCAGCAGCCCGCGACGGCTGGAGAAGTCTTTCTTGTGCGCCCGCATGTGGTCGGTCAGGTAGAGGATGCGGGCCGTGAGCAGCGCGATTTGCACCTCGGGCGACCCGCTGTCCGACTCGGAGCGGCGGAACTGCGAGATGAGGCCGGTCTTCTGTTCCTTGGAGGTCGCCATGAACTCGGGTTCCTTCTACTGCTTGGTGCCGGATTGCGTGCGTGCGTCGCGGATTGTTCGGTGGGTGTGGGTTCTGGTTCCCCGCGTCCCGCCCCGGCGGTCCCCACTGGACGCATCGGACGGGGAGTTGAATCGGTCTCCCTCCGCCGTCGCGCACCACAACCTACGGTGATTACGCACGGTTTGAGATTCAAACAGTGTACCATCGCCTGCCCGCCTGACAAGTCCGCGCCGGGAAAAGGGTGTGGCAATTGTTTTTGGGGAACCCGGCCCGCAAGGGCCGCGGGTGGTGTTTGACCACGTCACCCGCGGCCCTTACGGGCCGGGTTCGCCCGGAACCGCCAAAATCAGTTGCCACATCCAAGAAAATGGACCGCCAACCAAAGCGTATGGCGGGCGGAATCACACCCATGGCGAAGGGGTTTCGTGTTGTCAGCCCGAAGGGCTGTCTCTTCAGGCCCAGGCCTCCGGCCTGGGTTCGTGGGGTCGAATCCGGTACGCCCACCGCGAAACCCTCGACGTGATTCGCCGGACGATTCCAGCACAACAGCGAGAGCGAACTGGCGGTCACGCTCAAAGCGGGCCAGCACGACGACGTGAATTTCGATCTGGTGACCAAGAAGCAAAAGTAATCGTTGCGGCACCGCGCGCGAATCCCCCGGCGACAGGATCGGTGTCGCCGGGGTCTTTTTCCCGACTCCTCACTTCGCGTCCTTCGGGTACGGGGCGTCTCCCCGGACGCTGAACCACAGGATACGGTTGTACGTCTCCTCGTCGGCCAGGTCTTCCTTGCTGAAATCCATCGCCAGCGACTGCCGCGCGAACGCCAACCCCGGCCCCTTCAGCTCTTTCAGCGGCGGGTTCATCTCGTCGAGCTTGATCCTGTTCTTCACCGCCACGTACGGCGTCAGGTCGGGCTTGGCGGTGAAGCAGTTCCGCATCGGCGTGGCGGTCAGGTCCATCTGGTTCATCGGCGGGATGCCGAGCATCAGCTCGATGGTCTTCACCATGCTGGTCTGGTTGTAGCAGGTGCTGACGACTTTTCCCTTCTGCCGGGTGTACGGGCTGATCGCCATGCCCACGGTGCGGTGGCCGTCCACGTGGTCGAACCCGTTCTGCGGGTCGTCCATCGTCACCAGGATGCAGCTCTTCGCCCAAAACTTGGACTTGCTGATCGTCTCCACGACCTGGCCGAGTGCCAGGTCGCCGTCGGCGTTCATGGCGCGGGGCGTCGGGCTGCCGGGGCGGGTGCCGGAGGCGTGGTCGGCCGGCAGGAACACGTAGATCAGGTTCGGCAGTTTGCCGGCCTTCTCCCACTCGGCGAACTTCTGCCGGAACACCTTCGCCCGCCACACGTCCGGCACGTTCAGCGGGAAGCCGGGGTAGTTCGGGTGCGAGTACGGCTTCAGGGACGGCAGGTTCGGCTCGACCGTGACCTTCACTTTATTCGTGCCGTTCAAGTAGTCGGTGTACACGTCTTCCCACTGCGGCGACTTCGGCTCGAACGTGGTCTTGCAGTGCTCACCGAAGTTGTAGAAGGACTTCTTGTGCAGCAGGGCGTTGTCCCACAGGAAGCCGGTGGTGGGGAACGCCAGCGGGTCGGACCCCTCATACGGGTAGCTGCGGACGAACTGGCCGAACATCTTCTCCAGGTAATCCGTGGTG
>JBBRUO010000658.1:0-3272 GCA_038247725.1 Gemmatales bacterium | reverse complement strand
GAGGATGTCGAAGATGGCATCGACCACGTCCCGCAGGTCCGTCTTGCGAGGCCGACCGCCGACGGGGGCCGCGGGCAGGCGCGGCTCGACCAATCGCCACTGCTCATCCGTCAAGTCGCGGGGGTACGATTGGGTTCTCATGAACCATTTTACGCACCCAGCCACCCCTTATGGGACAGTCTCTAACAGACGATCCACATTCGTTCGCGGGAGCCGTCATGCAGCTCGCACTCTTCCCCGATGCGGGATTCACCGGGCACCCCAGCGCACAGGATGCGTCGGTGAACTGGGACCGGGCCGCCGATGTGGGCCGTCTGGAGGCCCGCTACGTCCGCCGCTGTTCGGACTATTTCGTCGTCTACCTGTCGTCGCAGACCGGCTGCGCCCAGGGTTGTCGTATGTGTCATCTGACAGCCACCGGGCAAACCCGTCTGCGGGACGCGACGAGCGGCGAGATGATCGAGCAGGCGAAGGTCGTCCTGGACCACTACCGCCGCGTGGGACCGCCGGCGCGCACGGTCCACTACAACTTCATGGCGCGGGGGGAACCGCTGGCGAGCCGGGCGCTTCTCGATGACGCCGACGGGCTGCTCGGCGAGCTGTCGGGGATGGCGGTCGCGCTCGGCGTCCGACCCCGCCACCTGATTTCGACCATCCTGCCGCGCAAGCTGGGCGACCGGCTGCTGGAAGACGTGTTCCGCTCCACCGACCCCGAGATCCGTTACTCGATCTATAGCATGAGCGACCGTTTCCGCCGTCGCTGGCTGCCGAACGCGCTCCCCGCCGAAGCCGCACTGGACCGACTCTCGTCCTGGCAGCGAAGCACCCAGATGATCGTCACACTTCACCACGCATACATTGCCGGCGAGAACGATGCTGAAGGGGACGTTCACGCGATTTGCGACGCCCTGGAAGAGCGGAAGTTGATGGCCCACGTCCACGTCGTGCGATACAACCCGCCGGACACCGGGCGGCACGGGGTCGAGCCGGCGGAAGAGGTCATCCAACGGAACGCCACCGTCTACCGCGAGCGGTTGCCGAACGCCCGCGTCGGGGTCATCGCGCGGGTGGGGTTCGACGTGGCCGCCTCGTGCGGGATGTTCTTCGGCCCAGATGGTCCGGTGAAGCAACGCCACGAGATGCCGATGGCATGAAAAGTCGGCCCCAAAACGCCGGCCGACCCGTGGGTCCGAGAATCCTTCTCGGGGCACCACGGGTCGGGACGGTGGGCGGCGGGGGCACGGAGGGGGAGTCCCCCGCCGCCGCGCGACACTGACGGGGGATCAGTTGTCGCGCTTGGCTTCGGCCAGGGTCTGGATCCGCTCGGCCAGCAGGGCCACGTCGAACGGCTTCTTGAACACGTCGTCGAACCCGTACTCCTTGAGCTTCTCCGGCTCGGCCTCGTCCTCGCCGGCCAGCCCGACGATGAGCGTGGCGGCGTACACCTCGATCTTCCGCAGGTTGGTGGTGATCTGGATCGACTCGCCGCGGCCGAGCGACATGTCGATGATGATCGAGTCCGGGTTGAAGCTGTGGGCCAGGCTGCCCGCCTGGAACCCGCTGCTGGCGTACTCGAACTTGAAGTCCTGGTTCTCCGGCAGCAGTTCCTTGATGCGGTCGTTGAACATCTTCTCGGTGCCGATGAGCAGCACCTTGTGCAGTTCCTCTTCCTCCAGGTCCCCCAGCGGCATGTGATGGTCCTTGAGGAACCGGATCAGATGCTCGCGGGGGATGCGGCGGTCCTGGCTACCGGGGATGCGGTAGCCCTTGAGGCGGCCGGAGTCGAACCACTTGGACACGGTCCGAGGGGCGACTTTGCAGATCTTGGCGACCTGGCCGGTGGTGAACACCTTCTTCATGGTCGGGGGCACTCCGTTTCGACCTTGCGACCCGGCGGGGCGTCGGCGGGCCGGCTCAATCCGTTGGGCCGGGGTCCGCCGGGGGCCTCACGTCCGCGGAGCGGACGGCGGGGGGCCGGGGGGGCTGGGGTTCGGCAATACGATCGCGGGTGCCGCGGACTCCCGGCGGGAGTGGCGGGCGATGTCAGCTCGGCGAGTGAGCGGGTCCTGACGCGAATTCCATCGACCGCCGCAAGCCTCGTGGTCCAACCGTTTTGGCGAATCCGGTGAACCCTGGGGGTTAGGGTGGCAAGTGGGGTCATCTCGTCGGCACCGCTTCCGCCGGGCGGACGCCATCCCTGTCGGCGTCCGTGGCATCCGCGTTGTCAGCACTCTCATCGCCCCACGGATGACAGGCGCTTGACGGGGAACCGGCGACTGGCGCAAGAACAGTACAAGCCCGAAGACCGGTTGGTCCGCGTGGGGGGGTTGCACGGTCAGCCGGCGGTCATCTCGGGATTCTAACCCCCAACTCGCGCCCCTTCGGCGCGACCCGGACGAACCGCGCGCGAGAATCTGGACGGTCGGTCGCGCCAACCCTTGTGCAAGGCGCACTGGGCGCATGCGCACCGGTTGGCGCATCCGGCGTCACCCGACAATCGCCGGCGTTTCCTTGACGAAAATGACTTTGTCGTCCCCTTGCCGGTAATACCCCGGCAGCCGCGCCACCTCGGAATACCCGCACCGCAGGTAGAACCGCCGCGTCGGCTCGTAGGGCGGCGTCGAACTGGTCTCGATGAACAGCGCCCGCCCGCCCCGGTCGCGGACCTCCTGCTCGACGAACGCCAGCAGCCGCCGGCCCAGCCCCTGCCCGTGCCGGTCCTTCGCCACCACGATCCACCACAGTTCCCAGGTGCCGACGGTCATCGGGGCCGGGCAGAAGTGGACGAACCCGACCGGCGTGCCGGCCTCCTCCCACGTCCGCATGACGGGGCCGCCGTCCTCCCCGCCGGCGTGGTACTCGGCGATCACTTCTTCCAGCACGTCGATCTCGTGCGGGTAAAAGACGGCGGTGTCGCGGGCCATTTGCAGCAGGGCCGGCGTGTCGGCCGGATCGGTCGGTCGGAGCATGGGGAACTCGGCAGTAATGCACGAACCCGCTGGGTGTGTCCCATCCCGTTGAGGGGTTGCCGCTTCTTCCCACCTCCCCTCGTCGAGGGGAGGTCGCCGAGTGGAACTCGGCGGGAGGGGAGATTCTTGTCTTGTTCGCCCGCCGCGCCAGCAAGGGGCGTGCGGCGATGGGGGGCCAGTCGCTCCCGGCCCCCGACGGTGGTTGGCCCCTCGCTCGCGCTTCGGGCGAACAAAACCTTCACTTCGTCAGCGGCAAGAAACTTCACGCCCACCCCGTAAAACCCGTGTTCAGTTGCACGGGCG
>JBBRUO010000657.1:0-3282 GCA_038247725.1 Gemmatales bacterium | reverse complement strand
CGGGTTCGCCGTGGCCGGGATGCGCGGCAGCGAGGGGAATGACGTATTCATCCCCCCCTCCCCCCTAACCCCCCTCCCGCCAGGGGAGGGGGGAACCAGCGAAGACACTATCCCTCTCCCCCAGGGAAGAGGGGGACAAAGCATCAAGACTCAGACCAACCGCCACGGCGGAATGCTGGGCGGAATTTCGTCGGGGATGCCGGTGGTCTGCCGGGTGGCGATCAAGCCGACCAGTTCCATCCCCCGGTCGCAGCCGACCGTCACCCGCACGGGAGAGGCGACGGAAATCCTCGTCAAGGGCCGGCACGACCCGTGCCTGCTACCCCGCTTCGTGCCGATGGGCGAGGCGATGATCGCGCTGGTGCTGGTGGATCACATGCTCCGGGCGAAGTCATCCAAGATTTGATTCACCACAGAGTCACGGAGGTCACAGAGAAGAGAAGAATGAAATGGACAGGATCACAGGATGAAGCATGGATTCAGAGTGAAAGAACTCTTCATCCTGACTTTCATCCTGTGATCCTGTCCAAAGTGTCCTTTGTTCCTTCTCTGTGACTCTTCGGCGAACTGCCACTTCCTCACCCGCCGGGGGTGATGGCCTTCAGGAGTTCCGCCTTCACGTCCTTGATGTTCACCTTCCGTTGTTGCGGCTTGCCGTCCGGGCCGATCACGTCGCGGTCGCGGATCGTTACCACGTCGCCGCTGACGGTGTCGCCGTCAATGGTGACGCAGAACGGCGTGCCGATCTCGTCCTGCCGGCGGTAGCGACGGCCGACCGCGCCTTTGTCGTCGAAGAAGACGTTCATGAGCGGCTTCAGCTCGCGGTACAGGGCCGTCGCCTTTTCGGGCATCCCGTCCTTGTTCACCAGCGGGAAAATGGCCGCCTTGATGGGGGCCAAACGCGGGTGGAACCGCATGACGATCCGCTCCTCCATCTTCCCCTTGGCGTCCGGCACCTGGTCCTCGTGGTACGCCTCGCACAGCACCGCCAGCGTGAACCGATCCGCCCCGGCACTCGGCTCGATGACGTGCGGGACGAACTTGTACTTGCCGATGTCCGCCGCCGACGGGTTCGACTTCAGCCACTCCTTGAAGCTCCGCGTCGGCACGGCCCCACTCTGCCCGTCGTTGTTCCACCGCTCCTCGTCGAAGTACGCCAGGTCGTCGGCCTTCCCGGACAGCTTGGCGTGTGCGGTCAGGTCAAACGCCCCCCGGTGGGCGACGCCCTCCAGTTCCTGCGGCTCGTCGCTGAACGGGAACATGTACTCGATGTCGGTGGTGCCGATGCTGTAATGGGCCAGTTCGTCCGACCCCTGTTCGCGCGGGATCAGGTTCGCGGACTGGATGCCGAGGGTGCTGTACCACGCCTTCCGCAAGTCCCGCCAATACTGATACCACTTCATCGACTCGTCCGGGTGGCAGAAGAATTCGATCTCCATCTGCTCGAATTCGCGGCTGCGGAAGATGAAGTTGCGCGGGTTCACCTCGTTGCGGAACGCCTTGCCCACCTGGGCGATGCCAAACGGCAGCTTCAGCCGGGTGCTGTTCAGCACGTTGCGGTAGTTGGCGAAGATCCCTTGCGCCGTCTCGGGCCGCAGATACACCTTGTTGTCGTCGGACTGAATGGCCCCCGCGTGGCTCTCGAACATCAGATTGAACGCGCGGGGTTCCGACAGTTGGCCGTCGCACCCGTCCATCGGGCAGGTGACCGGGATGCCTTTCCACTCGGCCGGGACCGCCGTGGCGTTGTGAATCGGCGACTCCTGCAACCCGCCCGGTAGTCCCTTCTTCTTGGCCAGCTTCGCGTACTTGTCCTTCAGGATCGGCTCGGCGTCGGTGGCGTTGTCCGCCTCGCACGACAGCGCGACCGCTTCGGCGGTGGTGCCGTCCTTCGACAGCAGCCGAAATTGCACCTTGTCCGCGCGGATGCTTGCCCCGCACTTGGGGCATTTCACCATCGGGTCGGCGAAGCCGGCCGCGTGCCCCGACGCCACCCACACGTTCGGGTTCATGATGATGCTGCAATCCAGCCCGACCATGCGGATTTCCTGACCGTCCGGCCCCGGCGGCGGGTTGCGGACCATGTCGATCCACCACGCCTGCTTGATGTTGTTCTTCAGTTCCACGCCGAGCGGGCCGTAGTCCCAGAAGCCGTTGATGCCGCCGTAGATTTCCGACGACTGGAAGATGAACCCGTTGTCCTTGCAGAACTTGGCGAACTTCGCCATGTCGATCTTGGCCGGCATGTCAGGCGTCTCCGAGGGGTGCGGCGTTTGGACTGCGCCGCACGGGAAAAGGAACCGCCTCACGGACATCCGCAAGGAGGCGACGGTTCGGGGATTGTACGAGCCGCGCGAACCGAGTAACCCTCGTGTCAGGGAATCCCCTCTTGACGGATACTCGATAATGCCGATAATCAAAATCAACGAAGCCGCTGCCCCCCGGATTCCCATGACGTCCGCAACCCGGATGGATGCCGCCGACCTCGCCCTCGCCAACGAGTTGCTCGCCAACGCTCCGCCGCAGGAAATTCTCCGCTGGGCGGTGCGGCACTTCCACCCGGACTTGCTCATGGCCACGGCGTTCGGGGCCGAGGGGTGCTGCCTCATCCACATGCTCGCCGAGATCGAGCCGACGACGAAGTTCATCAACCTGGAAACCGGCTATCAGTTCTCGGAGACGCTGAAACTCCGCGAAGATATCCGCGAGAAATACGGCATCACGGTCGAATACATCCAGCCCGAGTTGACGGTCGCCGAGTACGAAGAGGATCACGGCGGGCCGCTGTACGACCGCCAACCCGACCAGTGCTGCTACGACCGTAAGGTGCTGCCGCTGCGGCAGGCGATGCGGCGGATCGCCCCCCGCGCGTGGCTGTCGGCCATCCGTAAGGACCAGACCGCCGACCGCGCCGCCGCCGGGGTGGTGCAGTGGGACGCCAAGTTCGAGGTGGTGAAGGTGAACCCGCTGCTCAACTGGACCAAGGGGCAGGTGTGGAAGTTCGTCCTCGACAACGGGGTGCCGTACAACCCGCTGCACGACCAGGGGTATCCGAGCATCGGCTGCTGGCCTTGCACCCGCGCGGTCCAGCCCGGCGAGGACGACCGCGCCGGCCGCTGGTCCGGCAAGGAGAAGAAGGAGTGCGGCCTGCACGTTCTCGAACACAAGGACGGGTCGGGGATTTGATCGAACCTTGAAGAGGAGTTGGCCGCAGAGGACGCAGACAAGAGCGCAGATGAAGATGATCAGAAAATCCTACTTCAAATCATCTTCATCTGCGCT
>JBBRUO010000656.1:0-3282 GCA_038247725.1 Gemmatales bacterium | reverse complement strand
GACGGCCGCCCCTGTCAAGGGCAACGGCGCGGCGGCGCGGCGTCACGCCTGACGGGATCGGTAGTCCGCCAGCACGTCCGGGCGGAGGCCGTGATCCAGCCACGACTCGTACCACGACAGCGTCGGCAAACTGGAGGTCGCACTCCTGGCGGATGTCTGCAGCCAGGTCGGGGTTGTCGTGTTCGTCGAGCCAGTCGGCGTAGACCAGCCGCGTGAGGGTGTCGGCCGGGTTCGCGCGAATGGCGTTCCGGAGAGCGACTTCGGTGGGATCGCGGGTGTCGGTCATGAAGGGAAGGATAGGACGCGAGACGTGGGGGTTCACCCCACCCGCTTCGGGCGGGCCTGGATGTCGAACAGGTCGAAGTGATCCACGTCAGTTAGGTCCCATCACGCCCTCACACGACGGCCCGTCGCAACACGACGGCAACGGACCCGTAGATCGCTCCGGCGACTCCGTCCAGGTCGTGTTCGATGTCCTCGCTTTCGCCCAGTTTGCTGGTCCACTTGCCGTTCGCCAGTTGCCGGCAGGCGTGCGTCGGGACGCCGGCTTTCGCGAACACCGCGACTTTTCCGACCCCCGGTTCCAGTGACGGATCGCCCACAGGTTGATAACCGAGTGTCCCGAATGCCGCGACAAATGCGGTGATCGTCTCCTCACGCGGGACACCCGGCGGCCAGTACCCGATGCCGGGTGCGTCCGGCCACCACCACCGGGTGCTGTTACCGGCAGCCCAGGCGACACAGTTGTAGAGCGGGTCGATGGGACTGGTGACTCTGTGGCCGCTTGCCAGGTTCGGGAAAAGTTGGTCGAGCGGGATCATTCAATCCACCCGTTCGAGCGGCCCCAGGCGATCCAGGCGGCGGTCATGGCCGAGACGTGACCCCGATCCGCGTCCGGCACCGGGTCTTCGCCGGTCAGCGCCGCGAGCGCCCAGAACCACTGGCCGGGCGTGGCCGCCATCTCGGTGAGGATCAGCGGGATCACCTGCGGCCCCAGCCCGATCATCCGCTGGTAGGCCGGGTGCGTAGCGATGGCGGTCGGAGACGACAGAACGCGCGTCTCGCTCCGCCAGCGATCGGCGAGTTGCCGGAACTGCGTGGCCAGTTGTCGCGGCGGTGGCATCAGGACAGCGGACATCGGGAACCTCCAGGGGCGTCCGTCATCTTACCGCTCTCGCCGTTTGAATCACAGTCGCCCCCTCACCCCACCCGCTTGGGTCGCGCCTGGATGTCGAACAGGCCGAAGACGTCGTCTTCGGTCAGCCCCAAGTTGGCCGGCTTGTCGGCCTGCGCCAGCAGGTCGTTGAACACCTTCCGCTTGGCGTCCAGGATGGTGGCGATGCGGGCCTCGATGGTCCCTTCACTCAGGAACCGCGTCACCGTCACCGGGTACTTCTGGCCGAGGCGGTGCGCCCGGTTGATGGCCTGGTCCTCGACCGCCGGGTTCCACCACCGGTCGAACAGGAACACGTAGTTCGAGAACTGCAGGTTCAGCCCGACGCTGCCCGACCCGTAGCTCATCAGCAGGACGTGCTTGCTCGGGTCCGCCTGGAACTGGTCCAGGATCGGCGTCCGCTCCTTCTGCGGGATACGGCCGTGGTACTGCAGCGTGCCGAACCGGTCCAGCGCCTGGGCCAGGATTTCCAGCGGTTCCACCCACTGGCTGAAGATGATCGCCTTGCGGCCGTTCTCGGCGACTTCCTCCATGTCAGTGAGGAGTTGTTCGAGCTTCGCGCTCTCGCCGGTGCGGGGGTCGAAGTTGCAGATCTGCTTCAGCCGCATGACCAGTTGGAACACGTGCTGGACGGTGATCGTCTCGCCCAGTTCGTTCAGGTGGACGACGCCCTCCTTCTCCGCCAGTTGGTACGCTTCGGCTTGCGCGGGGGTCAGGTCCACGGTCAGGTCGCGCATGATCTTCGGCGGCATCCCCTCGGCCGTCAGCACGTCGTCCTTGGTCCGCCGCAGGATGCAGTCGGAGGTCAGTTGCGCCAGCCGCTTCGGCGGGGTGTCGGCGGGGATACGGCCGGGATCGACGAACGCGAAGATGTTGACGAGGTCGTCGGCGTGGTTCTCGATGGGGGTGCCGGTGAGCGCCCAACTGCGGGCGCGGTTCAGCCCGCGGACGGCCCGCGCCGTCTTCGAGTCGCAGTTCTTGATCCGCTGCGCCTCGTCGATGACGACGGCGTCGAAGTACACCTTCGGGTCGGCGGCGAGGTCCGCGTCGCGGGTCAGCGCCTCGTAGTTGATGATCTTCAGCGGGCAGTTGGAGACGGTCCACACCGTCCGCCGCAACTCCGCCTCGGACGGGAACACCTCATACGGCAGCTCCGGTGCCCACAGTTTCAGCTCGCGGCACCAGTTGTGGACGAGCGGCTTCGGGCAGACGATCAGCCCCGACCGGATCAGGCCCTGATGGAAGAGAAGACGTAGCGAGAGTATCGCTTGAGCCGTGTTATGAGTGAGGACGAAATGGTCCGTGACGTACAGGTGATCGGGCGCATCGACGGCGATGCACTGGCACGGCTTCTCGCCCGCCGAGGTCACGGCCGTGATCGCCCGGCAGGGCGGATACTTCGGGCGCGGATGATACAATGTGGCCTTGCGGGAGAGCCGAAACGGAACGATGTCGGGCGGGAGGATGACGCTCATCCGGTAGGCCAGTTGGCCGGTCGTCCGCTTCGTGCGAATCCGGGCCGTACCGCCGAGGGACTGGACGACGAATTGCACGTCCTTGGCCAGCCGTTCGTAGACCGTGCAGTACTCGATGTTGTTGTCCGGTCGGACGTGCCCGTCCGTGTCGAGCAACCCTTGTAGAACCGCCACGCGCACGGCGACCGGAGCGAACTTATAGCCGTCCGGGATGAACTTCGATTCGGAGTAGGTGCCCGACAGGTCAAGGGCCTTGAGTTGGCGGATGAGAGGGTTGGGTTTGCCGGCATGGTCGCCGACGAGCCGATAGTCGCACTTCTCGTCGCCGTCCCGCTGCAACCGAAGACCCGCCGGCAACGCCGCTGCGACAGCCGCCAACAGTTCATCGTCCATCGACGAGTAGCGAACGCGGTGGCCGGCCAGACAGCCGTCGCCAAGCAACAGTCCCAGCAGGTACGGCTCGACGGGAATCTCCGTGGCCGGGAACTCGACCGCCTTCACCATCGGGATGAAGTGCAAACGGTTGCCGCTCGCCCGGGTGAGTTGCTTGCGAATTTCCTTCAACGGCAGCACCCGCGACGGATTGCCACGCCACGTCCGGAGTGGGGTATTCACGTCCCACAAGTGATCGTC
>JBBRUO010000655.1:0-3283 GCA_038247725.1 Gemmatales bacterium | reverse complement strand
GGTGCGGGTCTGCACGCGGTCGATGCGGTCGAACCCCCACGGCAGCCCGACCCACAGCCCCGGCCCCGGTCGCGCGACGACGCGGCCGAACCGCCGCACCACGCCGCGCTCGTCCGGCCCCACCTGCGCGACGCCGGTGGCCAGGTACGCGAAGAGCAGCAACAACGGCAGCAGGTAGCGAAGTCGGGGCATATTGCGGATCCACTTCGAAATCAGAGGAACGCGGATGACACGGATGGAAGGCAGGATCCAAGCCGGGATCAAACCCAGATTTCATTCTTTCTGATCTTCTTCATCCCGGCTTGGATCCGCGTCATCCGCGTTCCTCCGATTGATCGGGATTGCAAAACCGTCACTTCTTCGGCGGTTCCTTCATCAGCTTGAACAGGTCGTGGTCGAGCGACAGCAGCAGCGTGTCCTTGGTGTCGGCCATGACCGCTTGCAGCGCCTTCAGCCGTTGCAGGAAGGCGTAGAACTCCGGGTCTTTGGCGTGCGCCTCGTTGCGGATACGGTCGGCGTCGGTGTCGGCTTTGCCTTCCAGTTCGGTCTTCTTCGCCCGCGCGTCGGCCTCGATCTTCCGCCGGTCGCGATCCGCCTCGGCCAGCAGTTTCGTCGCCTCCACGCGACCCTTGTTCTCCTCCTTCGCCGCCATCTGGCCCCGCTCGGAGCGGATGCGCTCGTAGATGCTCGTCCGCACCGCCTCCGGGAAGCTGAGCCGCCGCAGCCGCAACGCGACGATCTCGATGCCGTAGTCCCGCCGGACTTTCTCGACGAGTCCGTCTTCGCCGCGACCCAGCAACCGCGTCTGGAGCTGTTCGGCTCGTTCATCGGCTTTCACGTCGGTGCTGACCGCGATGAGTTGATCCAACGACAACGCCCCGACCACGGCCGCCAGCCGCCCGGTGAACTGCGGGGCGAGGATGCGCTTCACCTGCTCCGCCGTGCCGACGCTGCGGATGAACTGGTCGGCGGCCTCGGCGTCCGGGATGCGCCACGTCACGAACGCATCGACGGTCAGCGTCTTGTCGATGGCCTGGCTGTTCGGGTCCGGGTTGCGGGTGAGCACTTCCACCGCCGGCAGGTCGAACGACTGCAACCGGCGGTCCACCCGCAGGACGGAATCGACCGGCCACGGCATCTTGAAGTACAGCCCGGCGTCGGTGGCCCCGTCGCGGGTGGTGACGCGCTCGCCGAACCGCGTGACGTAAGCGAACTCGCCGAAATCGACGATGTAGCACGCCGACCGCGCCCACAAGAGCAGCAGCGCGGGGAGGAGCAGGTATTTGAGGAAGGCGGTCATTCGGGAACTCCGTGAAGTAGGTCCGTCCCGGCGGGACGGACTACTTTTGTCCATCCCGCCGGGACGGACCTACTCAAACCCTTACGGCCCCCGCTCCCGTTGGTCGCGGGGAAACGCCAGCGGCGGCGTGCGGGGGAACAGGTCCGGGTCGAGCAAGTACAGCTTGCGGGTGCCGGGCACCTTGTCGGCGTCGATCAGGATTTTGTCGCGGGTCCGCAGCGCGGCGACGGTGGCGTCGAGTGCCAGGCGGAAGTCGGTCAGGAAGCGGTTGGCGGGGGTCGTCCGGGCGGTCTGCCAGAAGAGGATCACGTCCCGCGCGGCCTCGGCTTCGGCCACCTTCCGATGCAACTCCGCTTCGGCGGATGCCACCACGCGGGTTGCTTCCTCGACCGCACGGGCGCGGACGCGAGACGCTTCCGTTGCCGCTTCGTTGATGGTTTTCTCTTTCTTCTGGATGGCGTCGGCGACGGCGTGATACGCGGCCACCACGTCCTGCGGCGGGTGCAGGTCGTGGATGGTCAGGCCGTCGAGTTGGATGCCCAACCCGTCGTGCGTGGCTTCGCCCAACCGCTGTCGCAGCTTCGCCCGCGCGGCGGCCTCGAACTTCGGCCGGTCCTTTCCGAGCAGGCTTTGGAAACCCCGCGCGGCGGTGAGTTCGCGGAACACGCTCTCGCCGGCCGAGCGGATGACGGCGTCCGGGTCTTTGCTGCCGAACAGGTACTGCTTCGGGTCGGCAATCGTGTACCGCACCGTGGCGAGCAACTCGATGAGGTCGCCGTCGCCGGTGAGCATGAGGGATTCGTCGGTCACGCGGGCGATGCCCTCGGCGTGCGCGCTGGCCCATGTCTGGCCGCCGTCGCTGCGACTTCGGCCGAGGCGGAGTTGCTCCTGCCGCGCCAGTTCGAGGTTCTTCAACTGCTCGTCGGTCAGCAGGCGGAAGCCGATTTCGACGGTGCGAATCTCGGCCGGTTTGACGCGGGTGACGCGCTCGATGGGCCACGGCCAGCGGACGTGCAGCCCCGGTTTCAGGTCGTCGCCGACCGCCCCGAACCGCTGCACCACCCCCACTTCGGTCGGGCCGATTTGCACCAGTCCGGAGCCGAGCCAGGCGAGGCACAGCCCGACCAGCAGCGTGGCGGTGATCGGCTTCCAGCGGTCGCCGATCCAGTGGAAGGCGTCGTCCAGGTGGACGGTGTTCGCCCAGCGGTCGAAGGCTTGCACGCGGGCGCGGAGCCGGCCAGTGGACTGCCGCTCGAAGGCGAGCAACCGCATGGAATTCAGCAGCACCAGCAGCGAGCCGAGTTGGTGGTAGATCGCGGCGGCGAGCGGGGCGGACCTGGCCCACTCCGGGGACGACGAGAACAGCGGCCACAGGAAGCCCGTCAGCAGCACGCCGAACAGGTTCACCCCGAACCCGAACCAGACGATGTTCTGGTGGATGACGCGGCCGGTCTCGCGGGACAGCTTCACCAACAGCGGCAGCGGGCGGAGCGGGTCGCCCATCATCACCACGTCGCCCGTTTCGGCGGCGATGTCGGTGCCGGTGCCGATGGCAATGCCGACGGCGGCTTTGGCGAGGGCCGGCGCGTCGTTCACGCCGTCGCCGACGAACGCCGTGTTCTCGGTCAGGTGTTCGGCCTTCTGCGACGGCAGCAATCCGGCGCGGACGGTCGTCAGCGGCAGGTCCGCCGCGACGGCCTGGGCCACGGCTTCGCGGTCCCCGGTGAGCAGCGTGAGCGGCTGGATTCCCAGCGATTTTAAGTCGGCCAGAACGCCGGCCGCTTCGGGGCGCAGGCGGTCGCGGGCACCGATGACGCCGAGGATGTGGCCGTCACGGGCGACGAGCAGCGGGGTTTGCCCGGTCGCGTCGAAGGGTTGGAGTAGTGATTGAACTTCAGCGGAGATTGCAGCGCTGGTTCCCCCCTCCCCTGGCGGGAGGGGAATTGTGTCTTTGCTGGTCCCCCCCTCCTCTGGCGGGAGGGG
>JBBRUO010000654.1:0-3298 GCA_038247725.1 Gemmatales bacterium | reverse complement strand
GGGGACGGGTCTTCGACCTCGGCCAAAAGCCAGAGGTGGGTCCGGTTGTGAGCCAACGCCACCTTCGCCACGACCTCATCTCCGACCTTGATCTCGCGGCGCGGGACGCTTTTCCACTCGGTCGGGTCGCCATCGACTTTGAACGGCGGGTGAAGCCCGGTCACGTCCCGCACCCGGAGTAGCCGGTCAGGGGCGTCAGACTTCGGGGCAGGCTTGCCGGTCGCCGTTGGCCCCTTCAACTCTAACGTGCCGGCATCGAACCGCTTCACCGCTTCCAATCCCTCGACCCGCACGACGTGGCAGGCACAGCGGCCGAACAGGTAGCGGACCTTGCCGTCATCTTGCCGGCACACCATCCCCCCGAAGCACTCCTCGTACATGGTCACGTCGGTCCAGTCGGCCCCGAACTCCTCTTTCGCGCCCCAGCCCTTTGGGTTCAGCCGCCTTCCCTTGAAGAGCGCGGTGACGAACAGCCCGTCCTCGCTCCAAACGAAGGACTGCCCGTCATTTCCCTGGATGGCGACGACGTGGCCGATGTCGCTCTTGGTGTCGATGACACCGGCGAAATGTAACTCCCCGATGCTGCGTCCCGTCTGGCCGGGCGTGTATCGGGCGTCGAACTCCACGATGCGTGGACGCCGCCCCAATTGCAGCGGTACTTCGCCGTCAGTTTGCCGTCGCGGTCGGTGAACAGATGGTGCCCGGCCTGGTAAACGCCATCGCGCGGGCTGTTGAAGGTGCCCCCCAACCCCGCGACGAGGTGCTTGCCGACGGGCACATAGTGCTGCGGTATTGGTAGCCGCTTAGCCTTCGCCACGTCGTAGGTCGGGACGCCGCCGGCGGTGAACTTCACCGGCTTCAACTCGATCCCTTCGACGTACCACAGCAGTCCGAGGGACGGCGGGTAGCCGCATCCGAGGTCCGCTTTGTAGGTCGTCCCCGGCAACCGCTGGTATTCGTCGGGCTGGGGCTTGCCGTCGCCGTTCAGGTCGGACCACAGGAAGAGCGCCTTCGGCTCGTCCTTCACCTGGGGAAACGCCTTGTTGTGTTCGTGCGAGCCGATGGCGAGGATCGGGCGATACTCGTTCTTCTCGTTCGCCTGAAACAGGATCGGGAATCCGTTCGCTTGCAGCAGATACTCCCGCATGGTGCCGCTCACGTCGCTGCTGAACATTCGGGCGGACCCAAACAGTGTCCAGTGCGCACCCGTCCCGAGCCAGAACGGTGAATCGGCCGGTTGCGGCGTGGTGGCGTAACGGAGCGGGCGGTAGCCGGGCTTTTTACCCGGTTCGAGTTTGTAAATCATGCCGTAGCCGAACGCCAGGGTCGGGTCTTGCTGGTGCAGACAGGTGTTGTTCGCGGCATACCACGTCGTGCCGACGAAATCCTTGACGAACTTGCCGTTCGCGTCCCACACCGCGATGCGACGGACGAACCCGACACCCGGCCTTTTGTCCGTCTCGCCTTGCTCGGCGGCCCAGAGGTTCCCGCCGTCGTCCACGGAAATCGCTTCGACCCCGTGGAGCGCTTCGCGGTTGTACTCAAGCCGGTCCCCCTGGCCGCCCTTCGTGCCGACCTCGCGGAGGAGCTTCCCATCCGGGGCGAACACTTTCACCCGGTAGTCCGCTCCGCGGTCGAGAACGAACAGGTTCCCGTCCTTGTCGGTGGCGAGCGGGCCGGACTTTTCGACGCCCTTGAACTGCCCCGGCTTCGGCGTTAGCTTTGCCTCACCAGTCGGGATTGAAAGCATTCCGCCGTCCGTACTCACAAGCAGCGTCGTGCCGTCCGCGGCGAACGCCAGTCCATTCCGACGGCCCGGAACGGCGAGCGGCAGTTCGACGCGGTTATCCCCCGAATCCTTGTCGAAGACGACGACCCGCTCCTTCTTCGGCTGCTTCTCGTCGTGGAGCAACACGGCGGCTTTCTTCTTGCCGATGGCGATGCCCCACGGGTCGGTGTCGAACTTGAGCGTGGGTGTCGGCCCAGCGGCGGCCTTGAACGCGACTTGTTTGCTATCGTGATACGTCACGCGGTACAGGTACTTGCTGCCGCTTTCGCAAATCCAGAGCATCCCGTCGGCGGCGGCGAGGGCTTTGGACCCGTTCCAGCCGTTGTTGAGTGCCTTGCACTTCCGGTCGTCGGCGTCGATCACGAACGAGGCGTTTCCGCCCTCGCCCACGGCACCGCCGATGGCGACACGCCACGAACCCTGTCCGTGGTCGCGCAGGCAGGCGATGGCGTGCGGGTAGCCGTGATCGCCGCCCCAGCCGCTGTTCGGGTAATGCTCCCACGGCGGGGTTCCGGGGTTGAGGAAGCTGTACTCGTACACCAGCTTCATTCCGGCGTGCGAACAGCCCCGGATTCGATATGTGCCGTCCGGTGCGGATCGCCCGTCGTCATCCAGGCCGTTCCACTCCACGGTGAGAACTTGAGCCTCTTTCGCATCCGGACGACCGCCGAGCTTTGTCACCTCGACGGCATCGAGCAGGTTTCGCACACGCACACCCTTTCCGTTGTCCACGGCTACGGTGACGTATTTGTGCCCCGGTGGCACAGTGACGGCGAACGTGACGGGGCGAACGAGGTTGGCGTCTACGGGCTGCCACTTGAACTTGTCCCACTTCCAATCGCTAATCTTCTGTTCGTCGCGGAGCTTTGGCGGGTGGAGCACCGGGGTTGCCGGCTTCGGCGGAACCGTGTCGGGACCGGCTTTCGGTCGGTCGTTCGAGGCCGTGGCGACCGGAACCGGCGTCATCGGTATCGGCTCTGGTGCGAGCTTCGCCCAAATGCCCCATCCGACCACCCCTATCCCGACCGCCGAGAGGAGGATGCCGACTGCGGCCCACTTGGTGAGTCCGGCTCCGGTCACGGCGAACCCTTTCGCCAGGGACAGCGCGGCCGGACTGGCTCCCGCTGCCCCTGGCGATGTCACCGCGGCGACTACGGATGCCGGCGGCTCCGCTGCCGCCGCCGCGTTCAGCACGGCGAGAAGTGCCGCGACCGGGACGACCACGCCGAGGCGCTCCAGTCGTTTGCGGAGCAATTCCCGTCCCTCGGTCAAGCGGCGCGTGAGGGTACTCCGCGAGCAGCCGAGTTCGGCGGCGGCCTCGTCGCCCGTTTTACCGTGAAGGTAATAGAGTGGGTGGTGTCCTATTGACGTTGTACTGCGGGAAAGGTGATCCACTCCCGGATTGACCACACGTGATCCGTCAGGCCGGCGGCCATCGCCGGCGTTCGTGCGTGATACCGACCGTCGATTCCTTTCACCCGGAGCGTTCGCACACACCAGCAGAAGTTG
>JBBRUO010000653.1:0-3307 GCA_038247725.1 Gemmatales bacterium | reverse complement strand
TCGTCACCCTTCTGGAGCGCGACCACGAGCCGCACGAGGTACTCCCGGCCGGCGTCGGGGAACGGGCTGAGCAGTTTCTCCTCGGTGGCCAACCCGAAGGGGGCCAGGTCGCGTTTCGTATACCCGATGGCCTTATCGGAGAAGAAGAACATGCGGATGAGGCTGTTCCCGACGTGCGGGCCGTCGTCGATCTCGAACTTCAGCCGGTACACTTCCGACCCGGTCTTGGCGGTGGTGTACTCGCCCTTCACGACGCGGGCGGTGTACACGCCGGGCGGGACCGGTTGGAACTCCGGGGCGGCGGTGGCGCAGTCGAAGTTCGAGATGCCGCCACCGTTGCCGGCTGGGTTCGGGATGGCATTATTGAGGTTCAACATGAGGACGTTCCTCGTGGCTGTGAGCGCCGCCGCGCCTCGGCCGCACGGCCGGGGTAAACGCAACGGTCGCAGGCATGCAAGACGTTTGGTCACGGCTGGTCGTGCCGTCGCCGTCGGTCCCACTCGGCCCGGTTCGGCGCGCCGGCCTCCAGCCACGCCCGGATTTCGCTGACGGACCACACCACCTTGCCGCCGATGCGGATGGGCCTGGGGAGCCGACCACCGGCGTCCCACGTCCGGATCGACCGCAGCCCACACGACAGCATGCGGGCGAGCGCCTTCGCGCCCACCGCGAGCGGCATCGGCCCACACGGCGGGCGCGGGTGAGCCGCTACAGGCGCGGCGGTGTCTGCTGGTTCGCCGGTCATGATGTACCTCCCCTCTCGGCCTGACTCGGCCTCCGGAGGCGCGGCCAGTATGGGACACGGGTAGCGATTGCCGACGCCGTCCGAGGCGGGGTCGTCTCGACCCCTTGGACGACGTAATTTCGCGCCCGGCCAGGCGTCGAATCTACGGCCTCGCAGGAGGCCGCAACGTGACGCACTCGGGGGCATCCTAACGCGCGAGTGTGATCTCTTGGGCGGACTGCCGGGTGACTCTATTTAGTCACTTGCGTCGCGGTGACTGAGGAGGTGAGGTAGAAGTGATGCTCGGTGATTTCTTCACGAACCGCTCGTTCTTTCCGTCGATCGAAATGGTCCAGGGGACCTGGACTACCTCGCACTTTACGATGAACCGCCGCACGATCCGGATGAGGCCCTTGGGTTCGGCGTCCGAATCGAGGTGCTTCTTAACCGTGCTGAAACTCGCCGGCTTCGTGCGGTTCCAGAAGAAGACGAACAACTGATAGATGTTCCCCTTGGGCACTCGGTGCGATACCCCGTTCCACACGACCGTGTCGCCGCCTTGTGGGCCATCGCTCGGCCTTTCCACCGCCCAACGCAGTGGGAGCTCGTAGTGCTTCAACTGATCCACGGTCGCCGGGTGGTCGAATACCATGACACCCTCCCGACAGGCCACCTGCCTCCCTTGTAGCTCCTCGATCGCCTTCATAAATCTCGCCCGCGCGACCGTTCCCCGTGGGTGGCCGTTGATCAGGTGTTCGTACTTGAAGAGGAACTTACTTTGACCGCCGTCGTCTCCTGTCAAGACCGCGAACTGTATTACTCTTTCCGCCCAGAGGGTCCCAAGTGCGTCCAATGTTTCGCCAGCGCGGACCCCGTGCTCATCCATTTGTCCGAGCAAGTCACCCAGTGAAAATCGTAGCTCTCCGGCCACGACCTCCAGCCCGTCTTTGAGCACGATCTCGCCGATCCAGCCGACGACGCGACGCGCGCCCGCTGGCGTCAGCGGCGGCGCGGGGAGTCCGGCCAGCGGGTCCGTCCGATGTGCCGCGTCGTCCCGCCGATCCGACATCAAGACCGCCCACATCAACCCCGTCGGTCGGACCGCGCTGCGAATTGGGGCGGCATCCTCATCCGTGGCCTCGCCGCGAACTGATGCCGCCCCCGACCGGGACCGCGGCCCGGTCGGGAGCCTCTCGAGTGTCGCCCGCACTTTGGGATCGTCCGTCGGGCTGTGCGGGCGAGAGTGGCCACGCACCGGCGGCGGGAGGGGAACACCGGCGGGTTCCAGCAGGCCGCGACCGACCATCGTCCGGATGGCGGCGGCGGTCTCGACGGCGTGGTAGGGCGAGCGGGGCAAGTCCGCTGCGGGTTCGGCCAGCAATTCGGCGAGTGGCACATCCACGGGCGGCGGGGCGTCCCCCGGCGCGCCGTCGGCGAGCGGTGCCGCGAACCGCGTGGCCAGGCTGCGGCGCAATCGCCACGCGGCCCGCTCCACGGCGGCCGCCGGGACGGGAATGAGAAGCCCACGGCGAGACGGCTCTCCGGCCCGACCCCGCCGAAGCCGGTCGCTTTCCAGCAGTCGCCGGAACGTAGGCGTCGGGCTGAGGGTATAGGCTTGGCTCCGGTCGGACTCGCCGACCCGGCCCTCGGCCCAGATACGGGACAGGTAGCGGTCGAAGATCATCCCGGACGGCACCGGGTGACTATCGCGGGAGAGGAGGGTCCACCACCCGTCCGCCAGCATGCGGTTGACGGCGGCGGCGTAGACCACCGGCGGGAACCGGGGCGAGAGATCGGCCGAGAGGCCGCGAAGGCATTGGGTGAGCGGAATGGAAAGCGTCCGCGGGTCATCGACGGACACATCGCTGAGCGCGAGCCGGAGTTGCCATGCGGCCAGGCGAACGGCCCAGCTCGGCGGGGCATGGTGTTCGAGGTCGAATTGCGGCGCGGATTCGGACGGGTTGGGCGTGACTCGTTGCGGGAGAGGGGACACGGGGCACCACGAGTTTATCGCCTCCCGTGGCGTCCGGTTGAGATTCGCGGCCGCCGTGCCTGGCGCTGGCGATTCCTATTGTGGTAGTCCGCCGGGCTGGACTTGGGAAGACCGCAGGCCGCCCGACGACGGGATCAGCGTTCGCCCCGACCGTTGGGTCGTGCGAGAAAGCGACCGGTTGGGCCTGCCTTGCATGGGGTCCCTAACCGGCTTCTCCCTTGACCACCATCTCCAAAAAATCGTTCACGACCGCTCCACCGCCGCGAACAGTTCCGCCATCGTCAGCCCGAGGGCGGCGGCCAGCCGTTCCACGGCGCTCCGGCCTGTACGGTGAATGCCAGCCGCTTCCGCCAGCGCCTCCCGCGTCCGCCCCAACTCCTCGCGGCGGAACTGGACGGCCGTGCCGAACCGGTCGCGGACACCTGGCCGGGCCCGCAACTGCTCGGACAGGACCTTCAACCGCCCGCGGAGTCGGGTTCGGCCAGCAGCGTGGCCGGCGTCGTCCGCAGCGCCCGGGCGATCTTCCGCAGGCTGAGCAGGGCCAAATTCCGTTCCCCCCGCTCGACGCTGCCGACGAACGTGCGGTGCAG
>JBBRUO010000652.1:0-3310 GCA_038247725.1 Gemmatales bacterium | reverse complement strand
CTCGCCAAAAGGCCGAAAAAAGTGCTCTTCCCGCGCCCGCGCGTTTGCGGCGAATGGGATCGCGGTCTAGATACCAGAGGTGTCGAAGCGCCGCGCGCGGGCGGTATTCACCCGCCGTCATTCCCCACCTGGAGACAGCGCCATGAAGACGACCCTGAAGTCGTTGGTCAAATTCTTGAAGCGTGAAGACGGCCCGACGGCGGTGGAATACGCCGTCATGTTGGCCCTCATCATCGTGGTGTGCATCGCCGCCGTCACCGCCATCGGCGGGGCCAGCAACCAGACGTTCAGCAAAGTCGGCTCCGCCATCAAGCCGAGCTAAGCGGGCCGGTCACGCCACCAGCGCCTTCACCACTTCGCCGTGGACGTCGGTCAGGCGGTAGTCGCGGCCCTGGAACTGGAACGTCAACTGCTCGTGGTTCAACCCCAGCAGGTGCAGGATGGTGGCGTTCAAGTCGTGAACGTGGACCGGGTTCTCGGTCACGTTGTAGCAGTAGTCGTCGGTCTCGCCGTAGGTCTGCCCGCCCTTCACGCCGCCGCCGGCCATCAGCACCGTGAAGCAGCGGCCGTGGTGGTCGCGGCCGTAGTTGGTGGCCGTCAGCGCGCCCTGGCTGTAGACGGTGCGGCCGAACTCGCCGCCCCAGATGACGAGCGTGTCGTCCAGCATCCCCCGCGCCTTCAAGTCCGCGATCAGCGCGGCGGCCGGTTGGTCCACGTCCTTGCACTGCCCGCGAATCTGACTCGGCAGGCTGCCGTGTTGGTCCCACCCGCGATGGAACAGTTGCGTGAACCGCACGCCGCTCTCGGCCAGCCGGCGGGCGAGCAGGCAGTTGCGGGCGAAGCCGCCGTCCACCCCGCTATCGTTGATGCCGTAGCTGTCGATGGTCTTCTTGTCTTCCTTGCTCAAGTCCGTCAGGCCGGGCACGCTGGTCTGCATCCGGAAGGCCATTTCGTACTGCTCGATCCGCGTCAGGATTTCCGGGTCGCCGGCCCGCTTGTGTTCGATCCCGTTCAACTCGTTCACGGCGTCAAGCATCTGCCGCCGGCCGTCGCGGTCGATGCCGTCCGGGTTGGACAGATACAACACCGCGTCCTTGCCGGAGCGGAACCGCACCCCCTGATGCTGCGACGGCAGGAACCCGCTCCCCCACAGGCGGGAGAACAGCGGCTGGTCGGTCTTGTTGCCGCTGCCCTGCGACAGCATGACCACGAACGCCGGCATGTTCTTGTTCGCGGTGCCGATGCCGTAGCTCAGCCACGACCCCAGCGCCGGGCGTCCGGGCTGCTGGCTGCCGGTCTGGATGAACGTCACCGCTGGGTCGTGGTTGATGGCCTCGGTGTTGACCGACTTCACCACCGCCCAATCGTCGATGCCCTTGGCGATGTGCGGCAGCAACTCGCTGACCCACGCCCCACTCTTGCCGTGTTGGGCGAACTTGAACATCGGGAAGACGCACGGGAACGACTTCTGCCCGGAGGTCATGCCGGTGATCCGCTGGCCGTTGCGGACGCTGTCGGGCAGCTCCTTGCCGTGCTGGGCTTTCAGCTTCGGCTTGTAGTCGAACAGGTCAATGTGGCTCGGCCCGCCGGACATGAACAGGGAGATGACCCGCTTCGCCTTCGGGGCGAAGTGCAGGGCCGGCAGTTCGCCGAACGTCTTCAGGTCCGGCTTCGGCTTGGCGTCGGCGGCACTCGCGTCGTCGTTCAAGAGCGACGCGAGCGCGGCGGCCCCCAGCCCGCAGGCGGTGCGACCGAAGAAGTAGCGGCGGGTGGGTGTCAGGTGGGAGTTCATTGACGGGATCACAGGATGAAGAGGATGGAAGAGAGAAGAACGAAGAGCAAAGTTTGTTGGGGCGATGAATCAGTCCTCGTCGTTCTCACGCTTCGCCGGCTTGCGGTACTTGCGTTTCACCTCGACCTTCTCGTCGCCGAAGTTGATGAGCAGTCCGATGTCGATCCCGGTCGCGGTCAGGTAGTTCACCAACTGCACTTCGTGAACGGCGAGCAAGGTGCGAACCGCCTTCAATTCGACGATTACGGTGTTCCCGACGAACAGGTCGGCGAGGAATTCGCCAACCACGCGGCCCCGATAACGGACCACGATGGGGGCTTGCGATTCGACTGCGAATCCGCGGTCCTCCAAATCCATCTTCAGGCACGCCTCGTAGACCGACTCGACGAACCCCGACCCCATCGCGTTGTACACATCGTATGCGCACCCGATGATGACTCGCGTCAATTCCTCGTGTTGCATCGGGTGCGCCTCCCGTGGGCCGGTTGCAAACTCTTCTGTTCTATTCTTGAATCCTGTCTTCATCCTGTGATCCTGTCAACACTCTTCTTTTCACTTCCCCGCTTTCACGTCGAAGCACAAGAGCGTGTCCATGTCGCGGACGTAGAACCCGCCGTTGGCGACGATGGGGTGCGGCCAGCCGGTCGTCTTCGTCTTGTCCGGCTGGTTGAACCGCCCCTTCTCGACGTACTTCTCGGCGTTCACTTCCACCAGCGCCAGCTTGCCGTTCCACCCGCGAACGTACAGCATTCCGTCCGCCGCGCACAAGGACGCCGCGCCGACGCAATCGTCCTTCCACTTCTCCTTGCCGGTGGCGAACTCGACGCAGAACAGTTGCCGCGAGTTGGTGAAGTACAGGTGGCCGTCCACCAGCACCGCCCCGCCCATGCTCGGCCCGTAGGCTTTCTCGAAGAACACCTCGGTCGGCTTCACCCCGTCGCCGTCGGCTTCCAGTTTCACCACCGCGCCGCCAGTGCGGGAACCGGACACGAACACCTTGCCGTCCTTCACCACCGGCGTGAGTACGCTCGCGCCGAAATCCTGGGTGCGGGTGTACTTCCACAGGAACTTGCCGGTCTTCGCGTCCACCCCGACCAGCGCCTTCCGCATGTACTGCACGTACTGCTTCTTCCCACCGCCAGTGACGGCCATGATGCTGGCGTAGTCGGCGATGTCCCCGCCCGGAACTTCGCACTTCCAGATGACGGAGCCGTCGGTCTTCTTTAGCGCGGCCAGGGTGGCCGTCTTCCCGCCCGGCGTGCAGATGAGTTTGTCGCCGTCGATCAGCACAGACTCCGAATACGCCCAGAAGCCGACCTCGCCGCTGAGGTCCGTCTTCAGGTTCTTGTGCCACTTCACCTTGCCGTCGGTGCCGACGCAGTTCAGTTCGCCGTCGGACGCCAGGCAGTACAGGAAGTCGCCGTCCACGGTGGCGGTGCCCCGCGTGCCGGGGTATTGCGGCCCGCGGTTCTTGCCGACTTCGCCGATCTTCGTCGCCCACGTCTCCTTGCCGGTCTT
>JBBRUO010000651.1:0-3338 GCA_038247725.1 Gemmatales bacterium | reverse complement strand
GAGTTGGGCGTACTGGTCGAAGAACAGCCGGCGGTTGCCGGCGGTGTCGCGTTTGGTGCCGGCCGGACGCAACGGGGCGAGCAACCCGTCCAGTTGGTCGAAGTACTTGAACCCGGCCAGCGGACGGGTGGGGGCGGACGCCGACGGCATGGGGAAACCCTCGCGGATCACCCCACACTAACCCGACCCCATCCGCGGCGCAAGTCCCGTGCCGAACAGTATTGGCAGAACACACGGTTTTCTTCGTGTGCTTCGTGTCCTTGGTGGTTCAACATCTTGCCCAACTTCAACCGCTGAACAGCCCTGCTTCCTCCGCCAGGAGGCAAGAGTTACAGGGTAAACGGAACTGACATGACGGCATATTTCGGGGACCGATGCGGTGCGTCACCGATCTGCGACAGTACGGTGCCGCAGGCATTCGCCACCGCCAGGTTGGTGGTGGCGGCGGGGGACGGGTCGGTCCACACCCTGCGGCCGACCGTCTCCCCGCAAGTGTGGTACGGGCTGCTCACGCCGAACGGCGGTGAGGTGGCCAATCCCGACTGGTGACGCACCCGTCACCGCGCCCTCAGTTCCGGGAACAGGGCCGGCGGTGGGTCGCGGTGGAGGGCGGCCTTCCAGTTCGCGTACACTCCCCCACCGGCCGTCAGTTCCGGCACCTTGCCCTTCTCCCCTTTCAGCGTGTCGGCCCAGAACATCCGCGCCAGCAGGTCCGCGACGTCAGTGTCGGTCGGCGGCTTGGCGGTGAACGTGAAACCGCAAATGAAATGGATCTCCGGTACCCCGTTCGGGCGGAACCGGGTGCCACTGATCTCCGCCCACCGCCACTCCGGCTTTTCCGCTTTCGGGTGCCGGTACAGGTACGCCAGCACGAACTTCTCTCCGGCGTCGGTCGGTCGCGGCCGTTCCTTCAGCACCAGCGCCTTCTCCAGGATGAACCCGCGTTTGGTGTCGATCACTTCCCACGCCAGAACCCGGACGGTGCCGGTGTCTTCCCGGCCGGGGAACGCGGCGGCGAGGTCCGCCAACTTCCACCCCTTCGGCGGCTCGGCGTTTCGCAACGCGAGACCGTCCTTCGGCACCGGGGCGGCGAGTCCGACCGTCAGGGCGAGAATGGGGAACATGGCGGATTCTCCTGATGGGGCCGCTTGCGGCGGGGGTGGCGCGGGGGTAGCATCGACTGACGAACTTTCAACTTTCGCCACCCACTCTCTTCTCCCCACCGGGTTGGTGCCATGAAATTCTACCTCATCGTTTCCAAGGGGAAACACCGCGGGCTACCCATCCCCATCGGCGTGGACCTGTTCACCATCGGCGGCGGCGAGTGCCAACTCCGCGCCCGCCACCCGGACATCGGCGCGCAGCACTGCGCCGTCGCCCTCCGTGGGCGGAAGGCGTTCTTATGCGACCTCGGCAGCGGTAAGACGACGATGGTGAACGGCGAACCGTTGCTGGCCGGGGAAGAATGCCCGCTGCACAAGAACGACGCCATCGCCGTCGGGCCGTTGGGGTTCCGCGTGTCCTTCCACGAGAAGGCGCTGTCGCAGCGGGATCTCGAAGAGTGGGCGCTGCGGACGCTGGACGAGGACACCGGGCCGAAGGTGTCGGCCCTACAGCAGATCGACGACGCCCTGCGGCGGGGGGACGAACACCACGACGACGCGGCGGCGGCGGCCGGGGCCATCGTCGCCAAGATGTCGGCCATGAAAGGGGTGGTGCGGGGGCGGCTGCGGCTGATGCGAGAGGGAGAAGTTATCGTCGTGCGGGTGAACGACCTGTACCTGGTTGAGGAGGCCGAGTTGCACCATTTGCAAAAGGAGTTGTACGCCAACCTGGACGCCACCAACTTGCGGGTGCTGCTCGACCTGAAGAACGTCCGGCGGATGTCGGCGGCGGCCGTCAGCCTGTTCGCCGAACTGAGCCACTGGCTGAAGGGGAAAGGCGGCACGCTCGCCGTCTGCCGGCTCCGGCCGCCGCTGAGCGGGATGGTGGACGACATGCGGAACACGTTCAACCTGCGGGTCTACGACGATAAGGCGAAGGCGTTGGCGGCCCAGTGGTGATTCCATTCCACCCACGGCCGTTGCGGGCCGGGGACGCCAAAATCCCGTGCCGCACCCCCTCAACCAGGGCTGTTTCGTGGTTGAAGTTGGGGGAAGATTTTTTCGCCATGAAGAGCACAAGAAAAACGTGTTCTGCTCACGTCTTCCCTCGTGTCCTTTGTGTTCTTCGTGGTTCCAGCCGCTTTTCTTCCATCCTCGAGCCGCCTTGTCCCTTCGACCGCTCGGGTTGACACCCCGGCGGTGGTCACGGTACATCGCCGCGCAGCGGTACCCAGACGCCGCCGCGATCTACAACAGGATTTCAGCATGACGCCCCCCGGTGGATTCCTGACGATTCTCAGCCTCTTCACGTTCGCACAACTACCCGCGACACCGCCGACTCCGCCGACGAGCGTTCCCGCCACGACCGCGGTGCCGAAAACGACCCCTGGGCCCAAGTCGCCGGCTGAGGTGATCGCCGACACCCGCGCGAGCATCAAGCAGGCCGAGGATGTGGTGGCGAAGCTCCAGTTGGAGCTGGACAACCCCGACGGCGAGTACAAATCGGCGGAAACCGAGTTCGGAGCGCTGAACCAGAAGTTGAAGGACGCCAAGCTCCTGGCCGGGAAACTGGCCAAGGACGGCATGGCGGACGAAGCGAAGGCGGCGGACGAGACGGCGGTCGTTCTGGAGAAGGACTGGAAACTGGCCCGCGAGCGGTTCGACATCGCCATCCAGAAGCGGATGGGGCGACGGGAAGCGGTCGCCAACTTGAAAGAACGGATCGCCGCCGACCAGAAGCGCTTGTCCGGGTTGGAGGAGACCGGCACCGCACTGGAGACAACGCCTCCGCCGCAACCGACGCCGTCCGACCCGCGCAAGCCGGGTGTGACGCCCCCCGGCTCACCGGGGACGAAACCCCCACCGTCAAAACCGACCCCGCCCGCGCTCGGTCTCCCGTTGACCCCCGAACTGGCGACGATCCCAGGGGGCGCCCCGACATCGCCCGCCGCGTCGGCACCCGCGGAGCCGGCCGACGCGACCGACGACGACCCCCTCATCCGCCTCGCGCGGGACCGCGTCGCCGCGCTCCGTGCCGCCCAGTTGGACGCCGAGGAGCAGTTGAAGACGGCCCAGGAGCGAGTGCGGATGCACGAGCGGTTGATGGCGTCGGCCGCCAAATCCCAGAAACTGGATCAGGACGCCCTCACCCAGGCGGAAAAAGCGATCGGCCGGGCGGACGAGATCCTCGCCGCGCAGCCGCCGGTGGGCGACGACGAGCGGCAGCGGGCCGAG
>JBBRUO010000650.1:0-3358 GCA_038247725.1 Gemmatales bacterium | reverse complement strand
GCCCGGGGGCTCACACCCCCCCCCCCCCGGGGCCCCGGCCCCCGGCCTCTCTCTTTTTCCGGTTCCGCCGGCCCCGCCCCCCCCTCAGGGCTGGTCGTTGCGGGGGGGGCGGCCCCCCCCCCCCCCCAAGACAAGGTGGAGACGTCCCGTCGTCGATCCTGTCCCGGTTAGTACGAGACACTGGGACAGGCGTCGCCCATGAACTCCACCAACTTCGCCCCGCCGACAACGACTGCGCCGGCCACCAGCGCGGCGTCGGCCAGCCCCCGCTTCTTCAGGCACGGCGAACAGACGTAAATCTGGCCGCCGGCGGCCGCGAAATCGGCCATCAGTTTGGCGAGCGGGGCGAACCCCTCCTCGGCGATGTCGTCGGCGTACCCGGCCACCGCCAGTCGCACCCCGTCGGTGCTGAGGAAGACGACGGTGTCCTTATCCGACGCGACGGCCGCGTTCGCCACCACGAAGGCGACGGTGGCCTTGTCGGTGTCGTCCTTGGCGCGGGTCAGGCTGACGGTGAACTTGCCGGGCATGGGTCACTTCTCCTTGCGGCGAATGAGGTACCGCGGGTGGGTCGCGGTCACGAGCGGGTGGCCCGTCATCCGGCACCACGACGGGATGTCTTCCGGCGCGGCGGGGTCGGTGGCGGTGACTTCAATCTCGCCACCGGGCGACATCGCGGCCAGTCGCAACCGCAGTTCCATCACGAGTTCCCCGCAGCCGAGGCCGCCGGCGTTCCAGAGAATGGCATTGCTGGTTCCCCCCTCCTCTGGCGGGAGAGGGGGGAGGGGAAAGGGGGGAACCAGCGCAGGCTCCGTTCCGCCGTCCATCCGTTCGGCCTCGCGCCACGCCTTCAAGAAGCACTCGCGGCGGTGAACGTAGGCGATCAACTCCGCTCGCAACTCCTCCGCGTCCCGCCCGAGTCGTCGGCTGAGGCAGGCGTGGCAGCGCGGGGCGGATTTGAAGCCGAGCGCCACCGAGCCGACCGCGTCTCGCGCGGAGTACCTGGTGCCGCATTCGATGCAGCGGCCCCCGGCCAGCCGCCGCAGTTCCCGTAGCGGCAGGGAATCGTCGTCGTCGAACTCGTCGGCGGGTTCCGGTTCAGTCATACTTTCAGGATAGTCCGATCTCGACCACCATCCCAGCGGGCCGGCGTTCACCACGAGAGTGTCGCCGACTCGCTCCTGCTGGCCGCCACTGCCGTGGATGTGCCCGCACACCAGTAACTTCGGCCGGCACCGCTCCATCGCTTGTCGAATCGCGCTACTGCCGAGGCTCCGACCGGAACTGGATACGTCCAATACACCTGACGGCGGCGAGTGCGTGACCAGCACCCCACCCGTCGGGCAATCAGCCAACAATGCTTCCGCCTCCGCTTCATCGAAGTCGTAACTCCAATCGCCGAACGGCGTCACCGGGATGCCACCGCCGACGCCGAAGAACGGCACGCCGAGAATCTCCACTCCCGTCCCGTGCAACACCACCGCCGTCGGCCATCCACGGCAGACTTCGGCCAACTCGTCCGTCGTCTCGTTGTTCCCCGCGACCAGCACCGTCGGCTTGTCGGTGGCTTTCAAGATTTCAACGACACGCCCCAACTGTTGGTGGGCGTTGCACAAGTCCCCGGCACACACGATGACATCCACGGCCGCCGCCCGCCGAACCACGTCGCGAGCGGCCGACAGGTCGGAATGAAGGTCGCTGAACAGCAGCAGTTTCATGGCGAGTATCATACCTGCGCGAGGATCGGATCGCCTCCCCTGACACGAGGGTTTCTCCCATGCGACTCCCGCTTCTGCTTCTCTCCCTCCTGCTCGGCACCGCGACGGCGGCCGAGCGGAAGAACGTCATCGTCCTCGTCGCCGACGACCTCGGCCGCGAGGTCGGGTGCTACGGCGACAAGGTGGCGAAGACGCCGCACATCGACCAACTGGCGGCCGCCGGCACACGGTTCGACAACGCCTTCGCGTCGGTGGCGTCGTGCAGCGCCAGCCGGGCCACGCTGCTGACCGGTCTGCCGACACACCAGAACGGGCAGTTCGGGCACGCCCACGGCTACCACAACCAACACTCGTTCGACGGCGTGAAGAGCCTGCCGGGGTTGCTCAACCCGGCCGGCTACCACACCGGGGTGCTGGCCAAGTTCCACGTCCAGCCGGCCGCGGTGTATCCGTTCGGGCAGGTGATCCCGGACAGCGGCCGGAACCCCGTCAGCATCGCGGCAAAGGCGAAGAAATTCATCGAGGACGCCGGCGACAAACCGTTCTTCCTGTGGGTCGGGTTCACCGACCCACACCGCGCGGCCAAGGGGTTCGCCAACACCGGCAAGTATCCGAAGGGCGTGCCCGACGAGCCGTTCGACCCGAAGTCGATCCCCGTGCCGCCGTTCCTGCCGGACCTGCCGGAGGTTCGCGCGGACCTGGCCGACTACTACCAGAGCGTCGCCCGGTTGGACGACGGCGTCGGCCGGCTGATGCAACTGCTCGAAGAGAAGAAGTTGACCGAGAACACGCTCGTGATCTTCCTGTCGGACAACGGCATGCCGTTCCCCGGCGCGAAGGCGACGCTTTACGATGCCGGGGTCCGCCTGCCGTTCGTTGTGCGGAAGCCGGGGCAGAAGCCGGGTGTCGCGTCCCAGGCGATGATCGGCTTCACCGACCTCGCGCCGACGGTGCTGGATTGGTGCGGTGTGAAGCCGGCCCCGGCCATGCGCGGCAAGTCGGTGCTGCCGATCCTCGAAGACCCGTCGCCGAAGGGGTGGGACACGGTGTTCGCCTCGCACCAGTTCCACGAGGTGACAATGTACTACCCGATCCGGATGATCCGCACCCGACAGTACAAACTGCTGCACAACCTGGCGCACAAACTGGAAGTGCCGTCGGCGTCGGACCTGTGGGACTCGCCGACGTGGCAGGCCATTTTGAAAGGGAAGGTCAAACAAGTGGGAGTGCGGAGCTTCCAGGACACCATCCAGCGGCCGGAGTGGGAACTGTTCGACGTGTCCGCCGATCCGAACGAGGCGACGAACCTGCTGGTGAACCCGCCGTCGGCCGTCACCAAGGAGTTCGAGTCGCTGAAGGCCCGGCTGACCGAGTGGCGAAAGGCGACGAACGACCCGTGGCTGATCAAAGACAAGCACGAGTGAGGCACCGAGCCGGAAGCGTGGGCGACGGGATGACTGGGCTCCGAATCTCAGGCTTGTTAGCCCGCCGCGCCAGCAAGGGGCGTGGGGCGTGGCCCGGCCGGTGGCATCCGGCCTTCTCATACACGCACCCGCTGCGGGTGTCCCATTCAGGTGCCGTGGGGAGAACGCTGGACACCTCCCCTGTTGAGGGGAGGTCGGCGGCGAAGCCGCCGGGAG
>JBBRUO010000649.1:0-3389 GCA_038247725.1 Gemmatales bacterium | reverse complement strand
CCGCACCCGGGCCGTCCCCGGTCCCGGCCTCCAAATCGGTTTGGGCCCCCCCCCCCCTGGGGGGTGGGGGTTTCGGGGTGGTGGGGGAATACCGCCCCACCACCCCCCACCCCCCAACCCCCCCCCCCCCCCAGGGGAGGGGGGAACAAAACCTATTTCACTTCCGGCAGCAGTTCCGGCACGGTGACGGCTTCCTTTCCCGGTGTCCAGTCCAACTTCACGCCGGTGGCGGGGAAGGCGACCCCGCCGGCGGTCGGTTCGAGGACCGGTTCCCGCGTCAGGCGGTCGAACTGGTACGTCGCGGTGCCGCCGGCCGTCCACTTCAGTTGGTACGTCACCGCCCCGGATTTCACCGGCAACTCGGCCGTCAGCGCCTCGCCGGGGCGGTACACCAGCGGGGCCGTGCCGCGCTCCAGGGGGAACCGGTAACGCACCCCGCGCGAGGTCCGCTCGGCGACCTTGGCCGGGCCGAAGGCGGTCACCCGCGGCCGGCCCCGGTCGGGGGTGATGGTGATGACGAACGAGCCGTCGGGCGCGTAGGCGTCGGTCAGCAAGGCGGCGGGCAGGAAGATTTCGACGGCCGTCGGCGACCACTCGAACGAGGTCTTCGTCACGAACGCGGCCAGCTCGGCGACCGGCAGGGCGGCCGTCGGGCGGTCGATGTCCGCGCATTTCAACAGCAGTTGCACCAGCCGACTCCAGTCTTGCATCGCCGGCGTGGCCAGCAACCCCTCGGCCAGTTTCGGCCAGTCGGCCGGGGCGTCCGGGCGGCTCTTCACTTCGAACAGGATCATCCGGCGGACGTGCCGCAGGGCGGTCTCGGCGGCGGCGCGGGCGCGGCGGGCGAGGGTCTGCCGCACCGGGTCCGGGAAGTAGCTGGCGGCCCAGTTGGCCGTGCCGTCGGCGGCGCGGGGGAACCGCTCGCGGATCGCCGCCCACCGCTCGGCACCCAGCGCCAACGACGGCACCGGGTCGGCGGTCGGTTCGGGCAGGTCGAGCGGGGCCACCGGCGGCGCGGCGTCCGGATCGACGGTCAGCCCGAGCGCGTCGGACAGGTCGCGGAGGTCGCCGAGTTTCCGCCCGACAAACTCCCAGTCCCGGCGGGCGAGGTCGGATCGCTCGAAGTGGTAAGCGGCGGCGTAGGTCAGCGGGTCGCCCCGGCGGACGGGCACGGTCGGCGAGCCGGGAATCGGGTCGTCGGGGCGCACCGGCGGCGACCCGGCGGCGGCGAACAGGGCCGACACCCGCTCCCGCCACGCCGCGTCCGGCACCTCCACCGATAGCAGCGTCGTGGCACGGGTGATGAGGCTGCGGTACCAGTTGTGCGTCACGTCCTCGGCTGTCACCAGCAGGTCGCGGTCGGCCGCCCACTTGTCGCGGAGGCGGACGGCTTCGGTCTTCGCCCACGGGGTCGCGTACTCCGGCGGCGGCGCGAGGGTCGTCGTCAGGTCGGCCGTCACGGCCGCCAACTCGTTCACCGTCCGCACCTCCGCCGGGGAGAACTGCGGCGGCTGGAACCGCGCCCGGTACTCGGCGTAGGCGGTGAACTCGCGGTCGCGGTCGTCCGCCCACTGTTTCACGTCGGGTGGTAACTCGGCGAAGTACGGGGCGGCCCGCAGGTCGGCCAGCCGCTCGCGGTTGCGGACGAAGTCGCGATCCGCGAGGCGGACCTCCGGCGGCCCCTCCCGGTCCCGCGCCTGGAGCGCGCGGAGGGTGAGCAACTCGACCGGGCCGGGTTCGCCGGCCAGCGCGAGGGCGATCAGGGCCGCGATCATCGCCCCGAGCAGACCGAGGGCGGCGGACACCGTCCACCCCAGCCGCTTCCGTGCCTGCCGGCGGGACGCCCCGTACTCGGCGGCGGCGGCCAGCACGTCGCGGACCAACTCGTCCCCGCGCAATTGTCCCTTGCTGTCGGCGTAGTAGCGGAAGGGCGGCATCGACGGCACGTCGGCGGCGGTGGCCAGCACGGCCAGCGAAATCTCCCCGAACGGGCCGACCTCCCGTTCCCCCAGCACCTCGTCGAATCGCCCTCTCACCTCGGTGACCCTCCGCTCGATCGCCGTCAGCCAGTCGGTCGGCGTCATCCCCGGCGTGTACAGTTTGTCGCACTTCGTCAGGGTGAGGAAGACGGGCAGCCCGCCGACCTCGCGGCCGAACGACCGCCCCTCGCGGAACGCCTTCAGGAACAGCCGCAGGTCTTCCACTTGGCCGCTTATCTTGTCCGGGGCGGCGGTGGCGTCCACCGTCACGACCAGCGCGTCGGCGGAGCGGATGGCGTCGAGCAACTCGGTCCGGACGCGGGGCCGGGTGAGGGCCGTGGTGTCGCGCAACAGTGCCCCGGCCGCCGCCCCGTCGCAGTCGATGAGGGTGGCGGCCGAGGCGACCGTCGAGGCGTCCGGCAGGTCCACCTTCACCTTCCGGCGGATCACCGAGCGGCCGCGGGCGTCGGCCGGCAACAGGTCGATGGGCAACTCCTCCGCCTCGTCCTCCGCCCCAGTCGAGGCGATGTCCCCGAACGCCTGGAGCAGCGCCGTCTTACCGGAGAAGGGCGGGCCGAAGAACACCACCCGCACGGGCGCGGACGGGCGGCGGGGGGGCGGGGTGTCGGTGGCGGCGGGGTCTGGCGACATGGCGGCGTGGGCGTCAGTTCCCGTTCGTGTCGGCCGGGCGGATGGTGATTTTCTTCTCGGTCGCCCACCGCCGCAGGAGCGTGGTCCCGTGGAAGCCCTCGTCGGTGTAGCGCGTGTACCGGTATTCGATGGCGATCCCGACATCGGGCTTGAGGGCGGCCCGTCGCTCGCTCACCAGTTTCCCCAGTTCGTCCAGCGTCAGTTGCTCGCGGCGGCCGTCCACGCGGTAGAAGTCGGTCGAGTTCTTCACGTCCGAGCCGCCGAGGATGTCCAGCCGGATCACCCCGATCTCCTTCTCGTCCAGCACCGGCTTCGGGGTCGGCGGGGTGGGTGGCACTTTCGGGTCGGGGCCGCCCCCGACGGCGGGCTTGTCCGGGCCGGTCTCCGGCCCGTCCCCGGTGCCCGTCCCGCCGCCCCCGCCGGGGAACATCAGCATGGCCACGAGGATGGCCACCCCCAGCGCGGTGAGGATGCGGAAGATCGTGTGCAACACGTCCGCCGACCGCTGCCCCTTGCCGAGGACGATGCGGTCGAACAGCCGGCCGATGACAACCGCGAGGAGGTACCCGGCCACCGCCCCGCCGATGATCGACAGCACATAAGTGACGAAGGCGCTGATCCGCTCTGGGGCGAGTTCGAACAGCGCGAACGGGAGTGGGAACATGGGCACCTCGATCCGCGTCGGCGGACGTTCAACCCCACCTCCCCTCGTGGAGGGGAGGTCGGCGGCGAAGCCGCCGGGAGGGGAGTCTTCGTCTG
>JBBRUO010000648.1:0-3390 GCA_038247725.1 Gemmatales bacterium | reverse complement strand
CATGCCAGCCGAACCGCCACTTCCGGTACTCGACGACCGCCGCTGCACCGGCTGCGGGGACTGCGTGGCCGTGTGCCCGACGGACTGCCTGGAGGTCGCCGGGCGGACGGTGTGGCTCCCCCGCCCGGCCGACTGCATCGGGTGCGGGGCGTGCGCGGCGGTGTGCCCCGCCGACGCCGTCCACTTGCCGCCCGTCACCACCAAATCTTGAGCGGGTCCACGAGCAACGCACCCCAGAAGAAGCCGGGGTCTTCCGTCTTCGGTTCGGTGGCCGGCTTGGTCTTGGCGGTGGAGGTGTCCGCCGGCAGGGTCGTCGTGGTGGTCGTGGTCGTCGCCGGCGGGGTGAGTGGGGCGGTCGGGAAGAGGGGAAATGAACCGGCTGAAAGTGGGGCGATTTCCGACGATTTTCGAGCGTCCGGCGCGAAGAACTCACGCCGGACGGGAAGGTGATTCACTTCGCCCGCATCTGTTTCGCGGCCGCGAGCGCCGCTTGATAACCTTTGTCGTCCCGCAGGGCGGCGATGTCGCCGTCCGTCTCGATGATGTCGAAGGCCGCGAAACCCAATTGGAGGGCTTTGCGGAAGTGCTGGACGGCGATGGTCTTATCCGTCGGCTCGCCCGCCGACGTGAGGGCGTACACACACGCCACCTGGTAGCGGACCTTCGCGTTGTGGCCCATCAGGGCGAGGGCCTTCTCGGCGTCGGCGACGGCCTTCTCCCGCTGCCCCAACCGGGCCAGCACCACCGCCCGGCCGACGCGGGCCGGACCGAACTCCGGAGCCATCGCGACGGCCTTGTCCAGGGCTTCCAGCGCGTTCTCCGGGCGGGACATTTTCTCGGCGTAGATGTACGCCTGGTTCTGGTAGGCGTTCAGGTACCGGGGGTTCAGGTCGGCTGCCTTCTCGAAGTCGGCGAGGGCGGCGGCCGGGTCCGCGTCCTTCTGGGACAGGCCGCGGGCCAAGAAGTCGATTTCGTCCGCCGGCTCCAGTTTGTCGGCGGCGGCTCGGTCGGCACGGGCGGCGTCCCGGTCCTTGATGAGGTCGCTCAACTGGGAGCGGAGGAGCAGGCAGCGGAACGCCGGCTCGCCCAATGCCATTGCCCGCGTCACGTCGGCGATGCCGCCCGTCCGGTCGCCCACCCCGGCGCGGGCGATGGCCCGGTGGTAGTAGGCCGTAGCAGAGGTCGGGTCACGCTCGATGGCGGTGTTGAACTCCTTCCGCGCGTCGGCGCTGCGAGAGGAGGCGAGCAGCAACATGCCCCGCTGGTGGGCCGGGCGGTGGTCGGTCGGGGACAGGGCCTTCGCCAGTTGCAACCGTTCCAGCGCGTCGGTGAACCGCCCCTGCGCCTGGTAGGCCAGGCCGAGGGAGAACTGCCCGGCGGCGTGCCCCGGCTCGGCCTGAACCAGTTCCTCCAGCCCCTTGCTCGCGGCGGTAAACTTCCCGTCGGCCAGGAGGATCACCCCGCGGACGTACCGATCAAACGATGTCACGGCGGCTTCGTGTTCGGGACGGGCCGGGGCCGGGTCCCCGGTCTTGGCGGCCAACCGCCCGGCCTGCTCGCCGACCACCGGCGGCACGGCCATCCCGGCGAAGCAGGTCATCGCCCGGCGGTTCCACGCCACCGCCCGCGCGAACGCGGCCGCCCGCTCGGTCGCGCCCTTGCCGGTGGCGGACAGCTCCTCGGCGTGAGCGGATAGCACCGCCATCTCGCCCAGCGCTCGGCGAAGGGTCAGTTTCGACGCCCCAGGGAGGCGGGCCACCGCCGGCCGGTCGGTCCACTCCGGGTCGGTCTCGACCTTGTACTCGTCGAACCACTTTGCGGCCGTCGTCAGCCCTTCCGCCCGGCGCTGCCTCTGTTCCGTCGATGGCAGGTCGAGGCGCGCCCCGATCATCGCCTTGTCCAGTTTCTCCGCGTCCGCGGCGGCCGCGAGTTCGGCCCGTTCCCGCCCGCGGCTGACGGCCGACGCCGTGGCGAGCGCGGCCACACCGGCGAACACCACCGCCACCGCCGCTACCGCCGCCACCGGGTGCCGGCGGCGGAACTTTCGCACCCGCTCGACGAGCGACGGGTTGCCGGCGTACTTGAGCGGCCGCGACTCCTGGTGGCGGGTCAGGTCGGCGAGGAGTTGGTGGGCCGTCTGGTAGCGGTCGGCCGGGTCCGGTTGCAGCAACTTGGCCACGATCGCGGCCACCGCCGGCGCGACGTGCCGGTTGAAGGCCGTCACGCGGGGGGCGACCGTCCGCCGGGCGGCCAGCAGGGTCGGCACCGACTGGCCGGCGGACGGGCCGTCTTCGAACGGGTGGCGGCCGGTCAGCAGCTCGAAGAACATCACGCCGAGCGAGTACAGGTCCATCCGCCGGTTCGGCACGAACCCGTCCGGCGTCACGAACCCCTCCAACTGCTCCGGCGACATGTACCGCACGGTCCCCCCGGTGACGGCGTAGGTGACATCGCGCAGGTCGTGGGCCAGGCCGAAGTCGAGGATCATCGGCATCCCGTCGTCGGTGATCAGCACGTTCGCCGGCTTCAGGTCGAGGTGAACGATGCCCCGGTCGTGGGCGTGCGCCAGCCCGTCGGCCAGCCGGGCGAACAGCCACGCCACCGATTCCGGGAACGACAGCCGGACGAGCATATCGCGGATCGGCTGCGGCGTCTCGGCGGGGGTCGGGGCGACCGGCGTGCCGTCCGCCGGGGTGGCCGTCCGCCGGCGGGTCCGCCGGGTGACGTCCATCGCCTTCGGGGTGGTGCTGAGCAGCCCGGCCCCGGTGGCGGGCAGGGAGTTGGTCGCGGCGATGGCCCGCACTGCGTCGGCCAGCGTGTGCCGCCCACGGTACGGCATGCACAGCACCTGGAGCGGCGGCTGACTGTGGACCGAATACACCGGCACCACGTTCGTGTGCTGGAGGGCGGCCATCCGCTCCGGCTCGGTCGTCGAGCGGGAGGTGAATTTGAGCGCCACCTTCCGGTCGCCCAACCCCACCTGCTCGCCCAAGAACACCGATCCGAACCCGCCCTGGCCGAGTTTCTCCACGATGCGGAAGCCGAGGAGGATGTCTCCGATGTTCGGCAACCCCGCCGTGGAGGCCCCGCCCGCGTGTGCGGTCGGCTCCGGCTCGGCGGGCAGGGGGAGCTGGAGACGCTGTTGAGGTGGTGGCGTCCGGGTTAGACAGGCGTTCTCGGACTGATCCGGCATTCCCGGAAAGCTGCCGCTTCCTCCCCCCGAACGGAGGCGGGAGGGCTTCGTACCCACGGCGAACGTATTTTCCATCGTGACGGACCCGGTGGCGGGATGCGGGTTTTGTAACAGATCGGTAGGATTCCATTTAGGACACTTGGAGCGATTGCGTCGAGACAGATTCCCCCAAAAATGCCGGAATTTGCCAGCGGGTT